>CAYPAK010000001.1:0-1724 GCA_964408665.1 uncultured Flavobacteriaceae bacterium
AGCTCGCTTGTTGTGGCTGCACAAAATATGCACCACGAAGAGAAGGGTGCTTATACAGGAGAAGTTTCTGCCGATATGCTCTCGTCACTTGGTATAGACCATGTTATTATAGGGCATTCTGAGCGTAGAGCTTATTTTAATGAAGACAATACTATTCTCAAAACTAAAGTAGATAAAGCCTTGGCGTATGATATGAATATAATTTTCTGTGTTGGTGAGCAGCTTGAAGATAGAAAATCAGCGAAGCATTTTGATGTGATAAAAAATCAGATAGAAGAAGCCTTGTTTCATCTAGAAGCCTATGCTTATAATTTTATTACCATTGCCTACGAACCTGTTTGGGCTATAGGAACTGGCGAAACTGCTAGTCCAGAACAAGCTCAAGAAATGCATGCATATATACGTAGTTTATTAACTGAAAAATACAACGAATCATTAGCTGATGACATTAGTATATTATACGGTGGTTCGGTAAAACCAGCTAATGCAAAAGAATTATTTTCTAATGCTGATGTAGATGGAGGCTTAGTGGGTGGAGCAGCACTTAATGCTGATGATTTTGTAGCAATAATAAAAGCAATATAATGGATAAAATATATATAGGATACACTTTTGTTTTAAACCCTGTAGAACCTGCTCGCGAAATTCTAATTGCACAGCTCGGATTGGCTAATTTTGAAAGTTTTGTTGAAACAGAAACAGGTTTTATTGCTTATATTCAAGAAACGGATTGGCACGAAGCTATATTAGCAGATATTCAATTGTTAAATGCTAATGAATTTGATATAAAATACACCAAAGAAACGATAGCACAGACCAACTGGAATAGCGAATGGGAGAAAAACTTTAGTCCAATTATGGTTGCAGACAAAGTAAGTATTCGTGCGCCTTTTCACGAAGCTGTTCCTGCAGATTATACTATTATTATAGAACCAAAAATGAGTTTTGGTACAGGACATCACGAAACAACACACCTTATGGTGCAGCATTTATTAGAACTAGATTTAGCTAATAAAAAAGTGCTAGATATGGGCTGTGGTACAAGTGTACTCGCTATTCTTGCCGAAATGCGTGGTGCAACAGCCATAGATGCTATAGATATAGATAATTGGTGTTATGTAAATTCGCTAGAAAATGTAACTAGAAATAATTGTAAAAACATTCAAGTTTTTGAAGGTGATGCTGCCTTATTAATCAATAAAAAATATGATTTAATTATTGCTAATATCAATAGAAATATATTGCTTAATGATATAAAAACTTATAGTAATTGCCTAGAAAAAGACGCTATTTTGTTACTTAGTGGTTTTTACGAAGAAGATATTTCTATAATAGATGCCGAAGCAAGTAAATATAACTTGCAACTTCAAGAATTTAAAGAGCGAAATAATTGGGTAGCAGTAAAATATCAAAAAAAATAAGTATATTTGTCTAGTAAATATAAAAGATATGAGTACCAAAGAACAAATCCAAGAACAAGAAGATGTAGCTGTCTTAGAGCAAGAGACTAGTAAGCACGAAATTGTTTTGTATAACGATGACGTAAATACTTTTGACTTTGTGATAGATGCGCTTATAGATGTTTGCGAGCATACACCAATACAAGCAGAACAATGTACTATATTAGTGCATTATAAAGGGAAATGCGCCGTAAAAACAGGTGATGTTGAGGAGCTTAAACAGCGCTGTGAGCAGTTGCAATCATTAGGGCTTTCGGCAGTTAT
>CAYPAK010000001.1:1824-4110 GCA_964408665.1 uncultured Flavobacteriaceae bacterium
TTTAGTCTGTAATATCAAGTAGTTTACTGTCTATAGTTGTGTACGTTTGCTTATCTATGTATAGCGTTATAAGTTCTAGTAAGACAGCTACTTTTTTTGATTTTTCATTAACTTTTTTACCATTTTTATAAGCAATTATAGTTGCTTTATACAGCCCTTTTCGTAGGTTTTTCTCAATGGTTTTTAGTTTGATTAATACTATTTTACTAACCACGATACTGTCTGATTTTTCGGTATTTAAGGCAGTTATTTTAGTAGTTAAAGGCTCTTTTTTTGGTTGATAAAAATGTTTTATACTACTTAATGCATATGTTTTTTCTTCTTGGCTAATGCTATCTTGAACATAAAGCGTTGCAATATCATAAACTTGCTGTACTTTCTGCTGCACCGATTCTGCAAATGCTGTTTTAAGCACATCGGTAAGTGCTATTTTTTCAGTAGTAACAGGTGTTTCTTCAAGAATTTCTTCGGTTTCAAAACTTGCATCATTTGTAGTGACTACTTCTTTTTTAAAAACTTTCTTATCTTTATTTGATTTTAATTCTGCTTTAGGTTCTGCAACTGTTTTTTGCGTTTTAGGGATGGCTTTTCGCTTGGGTTGAGAGCAACTCCAAAGCAAGCCAAAGGCAATAATTATGTATAGTAGTTGTTTCATTTATTTTTTATTTACACGAAACCGTAGTTTCTGAATTTTATCATTTTTATAAGCTATTTCTAGAATTTCCAAATGTTTTAACATACTTGTTGGCACGGTCATTTGATATACAAAATCAGTCTTACTGTATATTTCTATTCCTTTGTCTTTTCCAAACCATTGTTGGTATATTATGGCGTCATCGGCTATTAATTTTGTTAATTTATTACGCCGTAATTTCCAATCTTTTGCTGCGGTATTAGAAAATCTGCGTAAAATCAAGGAATAGATATCGGTTGGTAATAGTATTTCTTCGTTATAATCTTTTGTTGTCAAAATTCGTTCTATTTCTATTTTTTTGTAGTACGGAGACTTTATAACTAACTTTATCCATTCTTTTTCTGTTTGAAAGCTTAGACAATCACCATTTCTTAATAATTTTGTTCTTGCTGTTTCATCTTTAAACTGTATCGTTATATGAATAGCATCTGTAATTTTCTGTTGGTTTTCATCAACAAAACAAAACTGAACAGTTTTTACACTTTTGGTATTAGCAAAAGCAAACCAAGCAGTACCAAGTAATACTGCTATTGCTGCAATGCTTGCTATTGTTTTAAGATGTTTTAATAGATTAGACTGTTGCGCTTCTTTTAGCTTATTTTCTTGGTGTTTTGCTACAAAACTAGCCCAATCTGTACTGCCTACATATTCCGAGAGCAAATTTAGCATATCTATGCGTGGTAGTTTTTGTATATCGTTTCTAAAATAATTGTAAAACCATTTTTCGCTCACGCGCCCTTTTACTTTTACTAATAAATCTTCTTGAAATTTAATAATATCATCGCCTTTCCACTGCGATATATCGGGAGATAGCGCGGTGTTTTCTTTTAAAAAAGTTGAGGCAACTTCTTTTTTAAGTTTATTAAATATTATTTTTTCTAAATTATCCAATTAATTAATATATTGATTTATAGGTAATTATCTATTTACAATTAAAATACAAATGCTTTACAAGTTAGCTACAAAAACTATTCCACGTTTGGTTATAGGTTTGTACTGTAAAACAAAGATAGCCTTTTATGGTTAATACTATTTATTAATATAAAAAAAATAATAATTATGAATGCAATTAAAAAAATGAGTTTAGTTTTAGTGATGTTGTTTGCAATAGTTGCTTGCGACAATCAGAAAAAAGCAAGTAGTAATGATAAAGTTTATAGACCAAAAACAGTAACGACTACAAGCAAAGATAAAAAAGAGTTAGAAAAAAATATAGTAGTAGAAGATTTTGAGGAAGTAGAAGAAGAAATAATAGAGGTAGAGCGAGTTGCTTTTTGCAAAGAGCCTGCTCTTGCAAAACAAGAAGAGTCAAATACTAATGAATACAACTATCTACCAGAAAATGATTATTTAGTTGCAGCAAACAATCCGCTTTCTACATTTTCTATCGATGTAGATAACGCTTCGTATAGTATAGTAAGACAATATCTTAACGATGGTGCATTGCCTCCAAAAGATGCCGTTCGTGTAGAAGAAATGATTAATTATTTTGACTATAATTATAAGCAACCTAAGGGCAAACATCCGTTTAGTGTTTATACCGAAGTGGCTACAAGTCCTTGGAACGAAGCGCATTTACTTGCTATGATAGG
>CAYPAK010000001.1:4210-14176 GCA_964408665.1 uncultured Flavobacteriaceae bacterium
AGTACCGCAGGAGGAGCAGGAATAAAGTTAGCTTATAATGTAGCAGCAAAAAACTTTATAAAAAACGGAAACAATCGTGTAATTCTTGCCACTGATGGCGATTTTAATGTAGGCACAAGCTCTTCGGGTGCGTTAATACGTATGATACAAGACAGAAAAGATGAAGGTACATTTTTAAGTATTCTTGGTTTTGGTATGGGTAATTATAAAGATGGTCGTATGGAAGATATTAGTAATGCAGGAAATGGTAACTATTTCTATATAGATAGCTATGACGAAGCTAAAAAGGTGTTTCAAAAAGAGCTCTTGGCAAATCTATTTACTATAGCTAAAGATGTAAAAATACAAGTAGAATTTAACCCTGCAAAAGTAAAAGGCTATCGTCTTATAGGCTATATAAACCGTAAAATGGCTAATAAAGATTTTAATGATGACAAAAAAGATGCAGGAGAACTAGGAGCGGGGCATACCGTAACTGCATTATACGAAATCATACCAACAGGTTCTAATGAAAAAATTTCAGGTACTGATCCTTTGAAATATCAAACAGTTACGGCAAGTAATTCTCAGGAATTAATGACCGTAAAGCTACGCTACAAGCCTATAAAAAGTAATGTTAGTAAACTCATAACTAAACCAGTGCTAAATGAAAATGCTGTAAATTGGAAAAGCAGCACAAAAGACTTTCAGTTTGCAAGCTCCGTAGCAGGCTTTGGTATGTTACTGCGTGATTCTAAATACAAAGGAAATTGCACGCCAAATTTAGTACGAAAATTAGCTTATCAGACCAAATCATATAATGATAGCTATAAGAATGAATACATTACGCTTATAGATAAATATGAGTCAATAGTAGAAGATACAACAGAGAATGAATGATAATTGATTGCCGTCTAATTATCAAAGCAGAAAAGGCTACCAAAACGGTAGCCTTTTCTATTGTTTAAACAAACTTAAAAAAAATTATTTAGTCTCTTTAGTCTCTTTTGCAGCTTTACTATCTCCACATTTTCCATCTCCACACTTACCTTCACCACATTTTCCATCTTTTTTTGCAGCTTTATCAGTTTTATCAGCTTTCATTGCATCACCACATTTTCCAGGAGCACATTTCATTGCCTTAGCATCTGATTTTTTTGGTGCAATTTTTTCTGTTGAAGTAGCATCATCAGTTTTTTTGCTGTCTGAGCATGATTGGAATACGAGCATTCCAAATGCTATTGCTACTACTGCCATTACTTGTTTCATACTTGTTTTCATAATTCTAAAATATTTAGTTAATTAATTAATTTTTCTTTTTTAAAAAATAGTCTGCGCTATATTTTCCGCTGCCATACACTATTAATGTAAATAGCATTATAATATAGTATAACGGTATTTCAAAGCCATTATTACCTGCTTCAAAACCATGTCCCAAATGTACAGTAATTATGGCAACTATCATAGTAACTATTAATGGAATAGCAATAATGCGCGTTCCCAGTCCTAAGACGAGGAGTATTACTCCTGCAGATTCTGTAGTAGTAGCAAGATAAGCATTAAGTGCTGGTAGCGGCATATTCATGCTTTCAAACCAAGTGATAATGCCAGCAATATTGCTCAATTTCATTTTGGCAGGACCAAAAAAGCCTACTGCTAAGATTAAACGCATAAATAGTAAAGGCAAACTTTCTAAGGATGTAAGCTTACTAACTAGGTTTTGATATTTTTCTTTTAAGTTCATAATATAATTTCTTTTAAGGTTAATTTATCTTTATAGACGTAAGTAAATTATTTCCTTACAGTTTTGCATAAAAAATAATTAAATAAACTTATATTTGCTTCAGTTAAATAGTTAAAAACAGTTATTTTAATGATAAAAGATTTAAAAAAAGAACTGCTGATATGGGCTTTTGGAATGCTTTGTATCGTGCTTTATTTTTTTTTTAACGTTTCATTTTGGTTGTTTCTCATCGGCACTTATATTATATTGTTTGTTGCAGATTTAGATAAAGGCACTTTTGTAAAATATATACCACTTTATACTAAGTTTTTGATAGCTATTGTCTTATTCTTGTTTTATAAAGACCAACTACTAAATTTTAGTATTAAAATAGCATCATTAGATGAAAAATTAATTCCTTTTTTACCTAATTTTTTTAATAAGGAATCACTTTTTGAAAGGTATTTTGGTACCCCATTTTTATTAAGATTATTTTTAATAGCATTGGTTCAAATTGTATTATACTCATTAATATCAGGATTAAAAAGTATTGAGACTAAGGCAGTAAATGGCTATGTTTTAGTTCTTATTACCTTTGTTTATGTCATCATTGTGGTTTGTAATTCGGTTTGGTACACCGTATTATAAATAAATACGCTGCCAATTTGACAGTTTCATTATTTATTGTATTATATTTGCATAAAATTATAGACAATGAATAACAATCATATAATAGACGAAAAAAAACAAGGACAGTCCTTACTTACCGAAGGTAAAAAAGGAAACACCAAAAAACTGTACATAGAAAGTTACGGTTGCCAGATGAACCTAAATGATAGCGAGATAGTAGCATCTATAATGGCTGAGAACGGTTATAATACTACAAATCTTCTAGAAGAAGCAGATTTGGTCTTGGTAAATACGTGTTCTATACGAGAAAAAGCAGAAAAAACAGTACGTAAACGTCTGGAAAAATACAATGCCGTAAAACGTATCAATCCTAAAATGAAAGTAGGTGTGTTGGGTTGTATGGCAGAACGCTTAAAAGAAAAGTTTTTAGATGAAGAAAAAATAGTAGATTTGGTTGTAGGACCCGATGCTTATCGTGATTTACCTAACCTTATGGAAGAAGTAGAAGCAGGGCGCGATGCGGTAAATGTATTGCTTTCTCGTGACGAAACCTATGCCGATGTTACGCCAGTTCGCTTAAATAGTAATGGTGTTTCTGCTTTTGTATCTATTACACGTGGTTGTGATAATATGTGTACATTCTGTGTAGTACCTTTTACTAGAGGGAGAGAGCGAAGCCGTAATCCAGAGAGTATCATACAAGAAATACAAGAACTTTGGGATAAAGGTTATAAAGAAGTAACCTTGCTAGGGCAAAACGTAGATAGTTACCTTTGGTATGGTGGCGGTTTAAAGAAAGATTTTAAAAATGCAACAGCGGAGCAAAAAGCAAATACAGTAGATTTTGCACAACTATTAGAAAAAGCAGCTAAAGCATTTCCTATAATGCGTTTTCGTTTTTCTACTTCCAATCCGCAAGATATGAGCCTAGACGTATTGCATACTATGGCAAAATATAAAAATATATGCAATTATATTCACTTGCCTATGCAGTCAGGAAGTACTTCTATGCTTAAGCGTATGCACAGACAGCACACACGTGAAGAATATATAGAATTGATAGACAATATTCGCAATATAATACCCGACTGTGCCATTTCACACGATATAATAGCTGGTTTCTGTGGTGAAACCGAAGAAGAGCACAAAGACACGCTTTCGCTAATGGAGTATGTAAAATATGATTTTGGGTTTATGTTTGCTTATTCAGAACGCCCAGGAACATTAGCTGCAAAACGTATGGAAGATGACGTGCCTGCCGATGTTAAAAAAAGACGATTAACCGAAATAATAAATTTACAGCAAGTTCACGGTTTGTATCGTATGGAGCAGTTTTTAGGTAAAACGGTAGAAGTGCTAATAGAAGGAGATTCTAAAAAATCTGATGCGCATTGGAAAGGGCGTAATTCTCAAAATACAGTTGTTATTTTTGAAAAAACAGGCAAAGAAACTATTGGTGATTTCGTGATGGTTAAGGTAGCTACTTGTACAAGTGCTACATTAATAGGAGTAAGAGTTTAAAATGATTTAATAATATGGATATACAAGTTATAAAACAACGCTTCGGTATCATTGGTAATGATACTAAACTTAATAGGGCTTTAGAAAAAGCAATTCGTGTTGCACCTACAGATATTTCGGTATTAGTAACAGGAGAAAGTGGTGTTGGTAAAGAGAGTATTCCTAAAATTATTCATAATTTATCACACCGTAAGCATAATAAATATATAGCAGTAAACTGTGGTGCAATACCAGAAGGAACGATAGATTCAGAGCTTTTTGGACACGAAAAAGGCGCTTTTACAGGAGCTACACAAACCCGAAAAGGGTATTTTGAAGTTGCCGATGGCGGAACCATATTCCTTGATGAAGTAGGAGAGCTTCCGCTTACAACACAAGTGCGTTTACTCCGTGTTTTAGAAAATGGCGAATTTATGAAAGTAGGTTCTTCGCAAGTGCAAAAAACAGATGTGCGTATTGTAGCCGCTACAAACCTAAATATGCCTACTGCTATTGCTAAAGGAAAGTTTAGAGAAGATTTATACTACAGGCTAAGCACTATTGAGATTAATCTACCACCGCTTAGAGAACGTAGTGAAGATATTTATTTGTTATTTAGAAAATTTGCTTCAGATTTTGCTCAAAAATACAATATGCCAACCATCAGACTTACCGATGATGCTGTTGCATTATTAAAAAGGTATAACTTCCCAGGGAATATCAGGCAGTTGCGTAATATAGCAGAGCAAATTTCTGTAATAGAACAAAAAAGAGTAGTAGATGCGCAAATGTTAAAAGAATATTTGCCTAATTTTGCATCGCAACTTCCTAGTGTTATTCAAGGAAAAACAAGTGAATATGATTTTGCACGTGAGCGCGAAATGATTTATAAAGTACTTTTTGAATTGCGTAAAGAAATAGACCAATTAAAACAAGGAAAATTTCAAAATTCAACTCAAAAACAAAGCAATTATACGGAAAATCAAAATTATTTGAAGGGTTCGGAAAATGAATTATATAATCTAGAAGCTACTTCAAGAAACAAGGTCGAGGTTATTCACGTTCCTAAAGAAGAATTGCAACATAAAGAGCAATATCAAGATATTGAAACTATAGAAGAGGAAGAAAATTATTCTTTGCAAGAGATTGAAATAGAAATGATAAAAAAAGCATTAGATAAATATAATAATAAACGTAAATTAGCCGCAAAAGAATTGGGTATTTCTGAGCGAACTTTATACCGAAAAATCAAACAGTTTGAATTATAAACTATGAAAAAACGTATTTTTATAAAAATTTCACTAGTAGCATTACTTGTAGTGTTGCTTTCAGGATGTAAAATATATTCTTTTACAGGAACTAATTTAGATTGTAATAAATATAAAACAGTAAGCGTAGCCTATTTTGCCAATGAAGCGCCAGAAGTAGTTTCAGGACTGAGTGAAGCGATTACCGAAGAATTACAAAATAGATTAATTTCACGTACTTGCTTAACATTAGTAAAAGAAGATGCAGACTTACAGTTTGAAGGCGAAATAGTGAGTTATCGTATTACACCAACAGCTCAAACCGCTGATGCTGTTGCGTCACAAAATAGAATGACTATAGGAGTGAGAGCTCGTTATACAGACACTAAAGATGACGAACAAAGTTGGGAAAAAAGTTATAGTTTTTATTATGATTTTGATGCAAATACAATTCCATCTACTATTCAAGATGAAGCGAATAAAGTGATTTTTGATGATATAGTATCTAAGATTTTTAATGATTCTGTTGCTAATTGGTAAATAGGTATGACTAAAGAAAATTTCATAGCAATACTAGAAAATCCCTACCATTTTAATGAAGAGGCGTTAGGCGATATGGAGCGCATTGCTCAAGAATTTCCTTATTTTCAATCAGCAAGTGCCGTTCTGCTTAAAGCCTATAAAAATAAAGGTGATTATAGGTATGCCGATTTACTTAAAAAAACAGCAGCACTTACCTCAGACAGAAGCATGCTTTTTGAGTACATTACACAAACCGAATTCATACAAGAATTTGCTGTAAACCAAATACGATACCTTGACGATGAAAGTGCAGAAGATAAAGCAAAACCAGCCGAAGAGAAATCAGTTGAAGAAACAAATATAATAGCTGATTCTAATATTAAAGAAGAAAAACCAGTTGAAGAACTAAAAAAAGAGCTACCAAAAGAACTAAATTTTGAGCAATGGATTGCGGTATTAATGCAAAATCCTTCAGGGTTTAATGAAGTAAAAACAAGCACAACAGGCAATAAAAATATAAACACAAAATTTGATAGAATTGATAGGTTTTTAAACGAAAAACCAAAGATAACACCAACAAAAAGTAACGATATAAATATCGATATCGCCAAGCAAAGTGTAGCGGAAAATGATAGCTTAATGACGGAGACTTTGGCTAAAATATATATCGCTCAAAAAAAATATAAACGTGCTATTAAAGCTTATCGCATTTTAAGTTTGAAATATCCAGAAAAAAGTGTTTACTTTGCAGACCAGATTAAAGCAATAAAAAAAATAGAATAAAAATGATTACATTATTAGTATTAATAGTTATAGTAGCAGTATTTTTGATTATCTCCATTATGGTACAAAACCCTAAAGGTGGAGGTTTAGATTCTTCATTTGGAGGTGGAGGAACTCAAATGATGGGTGGAGCAAAACAAACAGGAGACTTTTTAGAAAAAAGTACTTGGTTTTTATCAATCTTATTAGTGGTTTTAGTTTTAGGAGTAAACATAGCAATCTCTAAAGGAGAAGGGCATGTTGTAAAAGCAGCAAATGCTAATGTAGAAACGCCAGCACCAAGTGCAGGAGATTTAGATGCAGCACCAAAAACACCAATAGATACAAAAAGTGATAAAAAATAAATTGCTTAAAAACAATATAAAAAAATGTCAGTATGTCATCATACTGACATTTTTTTTGCTTAAAATTAACTAAAAAGAATTTGGTATAATTTATGCCAATAATAACAATAAGATGAATATTAATTATTAAAACAATATAATTATGGGAATACAAATAAAACCACTAGCAGACAGAGTATTGGTGTTGCCAATGCCCGCAGAAGAAAAAACAGCATCAGGATTATTTATACCTGATTCTGCCAAAGAAAAACCACAAAAAGGAACAGTAGTAGCCATAGGAACAGGAACAAAAGACGAACCAATGACTGTAAAAGTTAATGATGTAGTTTTATATACCAAATATGGAGGAACAGCATTAGACATTGAGGGCGAAACGTATCTAATGATGCGTGAAAGTGATATAATGGCAATCGTTTAATTTCAGTTTAACTAATAAAGAATTAAAAAATGGCAAAAAAAATAGTATTTGATTTAGAAGCAAGAGACGGTATAAAACGAGGTGTAGATGCCTTAGCAAATGCCGTAAAAGTTACCTTAGGTCCTAAAGGACGTAATGTAGTAATAGGTAAAGCATTTGGTGCGCCACAAGTAACCAAGGATGGTGTTACCGTAGCCAAAGAAATAGAACTCGAAGACCCATTAGAAAATATGGGTGCACAAATGGTAAAAGAAGTAGCTTCAAAGACTAATGATTTAGCAGGAGACGGTACAACTACCGCAACTGTATTGGCACAAGCAATCGTAAAAGAAGGGCTTAAAAATGTAGCGGCGGGAGCAAACCCATTAGACCTAAAAAAAGGAATAGATAATGGTACTAAAGCTATAGTGTCAGAGCTTACCAAGCAAAGCGAAGAAGTGAGCTCTAGCTCAGACAAAATAAAGCAAGTTGCAGCTATTTCGGCTAATAATGATGAGGTAATAGGCGAACTTATAGCCAATGCATTTGGCAAAGTAGGACGCGAAGGTGTGATTACGGTAGAAGAAGCAAAAGGAACAGAAACGTATGTAGATGTAGTAGAAGGAATGCAGTTTGATAGAGGTTATCTTTCACCTTATTTTGTTACAAATTCTGATAAGATGACCGCAGAATTAGATAGTCCATACATTTTACTTTTTGATAAGAAGATTTCTACAATGAAAGATATTCTTCCTATCTTAGAGCCAGTAGCAAAATCTGGAAAACCATTATTAATTATTGCAGAAGATGTAGATGGCGAAGCGTTAGCTACACTTGTAGTTAATAAACTTCGTGGCGCATTAAAAGTTGCAGCAGTAAAAGCACCAGGATTTGGTGATAGACGTAAAGCTATGCTAGAAGATATTGCTATTTTGACCAATGGAACGGTAGTTTCAGAAGAAAAAGGTTTTACTTTAGAAAATGCAAGTATAGACTTACTAGGTACAGCGGCACATGTTGTTATTAATAAAGATAATACAACTATAGTTAATGGTGCTGGAGATACTACTACTATTAAACATCGTGTAAACCAAATAAAAGCGCAGATAGAAACTACCACATCAGATTATGACAAAGAGAAACTACAAGAGCGTTTGGCTAAATTAGCAGGAGGTGTAGCCGTACTTTATGTAGGGGCTGCCAGCGAAGTAGAAATGAAAGAGAAAAAAGACCGTGTAGATGATGCCTTACATGCAACACGTGCAGCCGTAGAAGAAGGTATTATCGCTGGAGGAGGAGTTGCGTTAGTTCGTGCTAAAAAAGTATTAGATAAAGTTGAAACAGCTAATATTGACGAAAAAACAGGACTACAAATTCTTGCAAGAGCTATAGAAGAACCTTTACGAAGAATAGTAGAAAACGCAGGAGGAGAAGGTTCTGTCGTTGTAGCTAAAGTAATGGAAGGTAAAGGTAATTTTGGATATGATGCTAAACACGATAAGTATGTAGATATGCTTAAGGCAGGTATTATAGATCCTAAAAAAGTAACACGTGTAGCATTAGAAAATGCCGTTTCTGTATCAGGAATGATTCTAACTACCGAAAGTGCTTTGGTAGATATTAAAGAAGAAAACCCAGCGCCAATGCCACCAATGGGAGGCGGAATGCCAGGGATGATGTAGTAATCATTTTAAAGAATATTTATATAAAACGTATAATTTTTCATTCAGCAAGCGCTCACTTTTAATATTAAAAGTGAGCGCTTGCTTTTTTATCTTAAAGAGAATTGGTATTATCTCTTTTCTTAGACAATACTAATTTTATTTTATAATTTATCAGTTAATAATTTTATCTTTGCAACTTAATACTAAAACTTATGGCACAAAAACCAGCATTAGCAAAAGGAACGCGTGATTTTTCATCAGAAGAAGTGATGAAACGTAATTATATTTTTGATTGTGTAAAAAAACATTTTGACTTATATGGTTTTTCACCAATAGAAACACCCGCTTTTGAGAAATCAAGTACTTTGTTGGGTAAATATGGAGAAGAAGGTGATCGTTTAATTTTTAAAATATTAAATTCTGGTGATTATCTTAAAAAAGCAGATGAGCAATTATTAAATCAAAAAAATAGTAATAAGCTAAGTGCTATTATTAGCGAAAAAGCCTTGCGTTATGACTTGACCGTGCCTTTTGCACGTTATGTAGTCATGCATCAGAATGAATTAACTTTTCCTTTTAAACGCTATCAAATACAACCTGTTTGGCGTGCCGATAGACCACAGAAAGGACGCTTTAGAGAGTTTTATCAATGCGATGCAGATGTAGTAGGTAGCAAGTCGCTTTGGCAAGAAGTGGAATTAGTACAATTATACGATGCTGTTTTTGCAGATTTAGGTTTGAAAAACGTAAGTATTAAAATAAATAATAGAAAAATACTACAAGGAATAGCCGAAGTGATAGGAGCGGGAGAGTTGTTAATTCCTTTTACCGTTGCTTTAGATAAGCTAGATAAAATAGGTGTTGATGGTGTGAAGAAGGAAATGCTAAACAAAGGTATTTCTAAAAATGCTTTAGAAAAGTTAGAACCATTATTTCATTTTTCGGGAGCTACTAATGCTAAATTAGCCCAACTAGAAAACTTACTACAAAATTCTGAAATAGGACTTTTAGGCATAAATGAACTTCGTTTCGTAACTGATAAAATAGCTAGTTTAGGTTTGAAAACAGCAGTGCTAGAGTTAGATATTACACTAGCAAGAGGATTGAATTATTATACAGGAGCGATATTTGAAGTAAGCGCTAATGATGTGCAACTAGGCTCAATAGGAGGTGGAGG
>CAYPAK010000001.1:14276-28155 GCA_964408665.1 uncultured Flavobacteriaceae bacterium
AAAAAATGGAAAGACGTAAGTTCATCAATCGAGCTGCATTGAGTTCTCTTGCTGTAGCGGCAGGATTAGACATTGTTTTTGGAAAAAACATGGCAGAAGGTTACACACCTTTAGCATTAGAAGGAGGAGGAGATCCTTACAAAATGTTTGGTTTAGACAAAGAAATGACTTTGCTTAATGACAAACCTTGGAACCTTGAAGCTAAAGCACATTTGTTAAATGACAAAATTACTCCAAACAAGTACATGTTTATTAGAAACAATGGGCTTATACCAGAAAAAGTAGATGTAAAAACTTGGACTTTGACTATAGATGGAGAGTCTGTAAAAGAGAAAAAAGTTTATACACTAGAAGATTTAAAAAAGAAATTTAAGCATCACACGTACCAACTTACACTAGAATGTGGAGGTAATGGACGTAGCGAATATGATCCACCAGCAAAAGGAAACCAATGGACTATTGGAGCAGTTGGTTGTGCAAAATGGACAGGAGTTCGTTTAAAAGATGTATTAAATGACGCAGGGATTAAAAAATCTGCAGTATATATAGGTTATCATAGTGCTGATCACCACTTAAGTAGAGATCCTAAAAAAGAATCAATATCTCGTGGAGTTCCTATGCATAAAGCTTTGGAAGATGAAACGTTATTAGCTTTTCAAATGAATGGAAAAGATATTCCTTTAGCTCACGGTTATCCATTACGTTTAGTTTGTGGAGGATGGCCAGCGTCAACTTCAGGAAAATGGGTTCAACGTATCAGCATCAGAAACAAAGTACACGATGGTAAGAAAATGGCAGCGCCTGCTTATAGTGTGCCTAAATTTCCAGTTGCACCAGGTACAAAAGTTGCTCATGAAGATATGAAAATTATAGAGTCAATGCCTGTAAAATCATTGATTACATATCCTAAATCTGGAGCTACTATAAAAGAAGGGGCTACACTTAACATAAATGGTCATGCTTGGGCAGGAGATCTTAAAGTTGCTAAAATGGAGTATAGTATTGACTTTGGTGCTACTTGGCACAGTTGCAAGCTAGAAGCTCCAGCAAACAGATTAGCTTGGCAACATTTTAATGCTGCTATAAAATTCCCACAAAAAGGATATTACGAAGTTTGGGCAAGAGCTACAGATTCTAATGGTAAAGCACAACCTATGTTAGTTCCTGGATGGAATCCTAAAGGGTATGTGAACAATGCTTCTCACAGAATTGCTGTATTAGTTAAATAAGTTGTATTATGAAATATACTAATAATACACTAAGTGTTGGAAAAAAATATTTTTCTGCACTGCTTATAGTATTACTTTTTGCTTTTTCAAGCTGTAATGGTGGTAAAAAAGATGATAGTAATAAGAAAGATGCTAAAACAGAAGTAAATTCTGATGACCCAGATAAGATTGTTGACGGTATTCATGTGCGTACAGGTTTTAAAGATGGAGAAGGTGTACTTGTAGTAGCAAACACTTGTACAGTATGTCACTCTTCTAAACTTGTTATTCAAAATAGAATGAATAAAGCACGTTGGAATGAGACTATAAAATGGATGCAAGAAACTCAAGGCCTTTGGGATTTAGGAGAAAATCAAAAAGTAATTGTAGATTACTTGGTGAAAAATTATCCAATTACTAAAAAAGGTAGAAGAGAACGTCTTAGAAATATAAAATGGTATGATTTAAAATAATCAATATTGTTTGATAAAGTAAAAGGAGTAATTATATATATGATTACTCCTTTTTTTTAGCTTTAAACTACAGCGCTATTACCCTCCAATAGTGGTCATATTCCTATTTTTAGAATGTAAATTACTATCTTCTAGCTTTTCTAAAGTATTCATTCCGCCACGTATTTTAAACTTTCCTTGCACAGCTTGTGCTATAATAGGCTCAATATTTTTACCTGCTCTATAAGCAGTTAATAAATCAGATTCTGTTGCAGAAAATAAACAGTTTTTCAATTGACCATTAGCAGTTAAACGCAGCCTATTACAAGAATCGCAAAATGGATTGGTAACAGAACTTATTATAGCAAATCCACCTTTAAATCCAGCTATTTTATAATTTTTAGAAGTATCATTAGGCGCGTCATCAACGCGAATTACATCTTTTTCATCAAAATGATTATGTACTTTATCCATTATTTCTTGATAGGAAACTAGTTTGGATTTATTCCATTTATTCCCATCAAAAGGCATAAACTCTATAAAACGAATTACAATTGGTAAGTCTTTAGTAAGCTTTATAAAATCAATGATTTCATCTTCATTAAAATCTTTCATCAAAACAATATTTACCTTTACGATAAAGCCTTCATTAATAATTAAATGCAGGTTTTCTAAGACTTTATCAAATTGATTTCTTCGTGTAATCGTTTCAAATTTTTCTTTGACTAAAGTGTCTAAACTTAAATTTATTTTTTTGAGTTTATTCTTTTTAAAACTGTCAATAAAACGATCAATGATTATAGCATTACTCGTTATGCTTAATGCTACATTTAAACTCGCTAGTTTTTCTAGAACCAAATCAAAATCCTTTCTAATCAATGGTTCGCCACCTGTAAGGCGTATTTTTGTAACGCCATTTGCTACAAATGTTTTTGCTATCTGATAGACTTCTTCGGCAGTCATTAAGCTGGCTTTTGGACTAAGATTTAGTCCTTCTTCAGGCATACAGTAGGTGCAACGTAAATTGCAACGCTCAATTAATGATATACGTAAATACGTGTGCTTACGATTAAAATTATCGGTTAATATTTTAGTAGTTGCTGTCATTAGTTATGTCTTTCTCCTTTTAATATTCCAAATATATGTAATGCTCCCGGAAAGATAGCTTCCATAGATTCTTTTGCACCATTTGTTGAACCTGGCAAGGCAAGAATTAAACTATTTTTTAATGTTCCTGCTAAGCTTCTTGATAACATAGAATACGGTGTTCTTTGCTGTCCGTGGTTTCGTATGGCCTCTTCTATTCCTGCTATTCTTCTGTCTAATAACGGAAGTAAGGCTTCTGGAGTTACATCACGTTTTGATAATCCTGTTCCTCCTGTATAGATGATTAAATCTACTCCTTTTTCTTGGTAATTTTTTGCTTTTGCTTGAATATCCTCAATTTCATCAGGAATTACGGTATAATCGTGAATAGCAACATTAAAACTTTCTAGAATTTTTATAATTGCTTTTCCTGCTTTGTCTTCTTTTTCTCCTTTAGAAATTGTATCTGAACATACAATAACCGCTGCATTTAGCTTTTTATCTTTTAAATGGTTAAGGTCAGATTTTCCACCTTTTTTATTTAACAGTTTGATGTTAAGTATTTCTATACCTTTGTCTATTGGTTTTAGCATATCATACATATTTAATGCAACTACACTAGCTCCGTGCATTGCTTCAACTTCAACACCAGTTTTGTAAATGGTTTTAACCTCAAAACGTATGGTAATTTCTAAGTCATTAATTTCATACGAAATACCTGTAAATTCTATTGGCATTGGGTGACAGTCTGGTAATAACTCAGGAGTTTTTTTTACGCCCAATAAACCTGCCGCTTTACTCATAGCAAATACATCTCCTTTAGGAACTGTTTTTTCTTGAATTGCGGTTATCGTTTCTGCTTTGCTCACTTTTACCACTGCTTGTGCTACGGCTGTTCGTAAAGTACTGTATTTATGTGTAATATCTACCATTTTGTTATGAATTTACTTTCCATTGATGTGTTTTATCTGAGCTGTCGTTTGCTTTGAAGAGTTCTTTTCCGAAGATGGGAACTTCTTTTTTAATACGTTCTACGATGTATTCGATTGCTTCGAATACGTGTTTTCTACTTGGTGAAGATACAAATACAAAAAGACAAATTTCACCTGCTTTTACAATACCTTTACTATGATAAATGTGCATACAAGTAAGATTAAATTTATCGAATGTTTCTTCGCGTATATCGTGAAATTTTTGGTTTGCCATTTCTTCATTAGCTGTGTATTCTATGGCTTCTACTTCATTTTCGTCAATTTTATCAGCACGTACTTGTCCTAAGAAAATATTATGTGCTCCTATAGTTGTTTTAGTTTGGTGCTTGCCTATGGCTTCTCCTACGAAAGTAGCTGAAATTGCTCCTTCTCTAAATACATTTTTTACGTTTTTAGTACTCATTTTTTATTTGTTTTTTAGTTCTTGTATTCCATTTTTTACACTAAAAGCATACTCTTGAAGTTCTAATAGTGTTATGGCTTTTTTACTTCTTATCCCTGATTTACAGAAAAATACTAAGGTTTTACTAGTATCAATTTGATGTTTGTTTTTTAAAATAGTGCTTAATGGTAATAGTGTAAGATTTGGTAATTCTATTTTTGGTAATTCGTGTTCTTCGCGCACATCTATATATTGTGTGTTTTCTAATTCTAATGCTTTTGTGGCACTAATTTCTTTAACATTGCTACAATTAATAGTATTATTTTTTAAATGAAAATTGTCTTTTCTGACTAATACATTCTGAATAGCTTTATCATTTCGTTTAAATGAAATCACATTAGTGCGATAATTTAATGCATCGTATAACAATAATTTATTATTTAACAGTTTGCCAATACCTAAAATTAACTTTAAAACTTCATTGGCTTGCATCGTTCCTATAATTCCGGGCAATACACCAAGTACACCTATTTGTGAACAATTAGGACTTACAAAATCTTTTTTTTCTGGGAAAAGGCAACGATAACTAGCACTATTTTTGTAATTAAAGACGCTTACTTGTCCTTCAAATTTGTAAATAGCGCCATAAACAAGTGGTTTATTGCTTAGTAATGAAGCATCATTAACCAAATAACGTGTTTCAAAATTATCTGTTCCATCTACAATAACATCATATTTATTAAATAATTCCACAGCATTTTGATGCGTTAATCGTATAGGATAAGCTGTTATTTGAATGCTATCATTTAAGTTTTCTAAGAATGATTTTGCTGCTAATGCTTTATTCTTTCCTAATGAATTTGTACCGTATAAAACCTGACGTTGAAGGTTAGATTTTTCTACAATATCAAAATCTACGATACCTATTTGTCCTATTCCTGCAGCTGCAAGATATTGTAAAATAGGACAACCCAAACCACCAGCACCAATAACCAATACTTTTGCTTTTTGAAGTTTTTCTTGACCTTTTAGACCAATTTCATCTAAGATTATATGTTTACTATATCTATCCATTTTTTATCCACCAGCAAATGGAGGCATTATTGCCAAGTTTGAGCTAGTTATTTTATCATTATCATTAACCATAGTATTGTCTGCTGCTATTTGAAACGAAGTGGTTTCTAAAGCAGGATATTTAGCAAGTAATAGCGCTTTTAATTCAATAAAAGTACTTTCGTTAAAATCTAATTTTTCTTCACTACAATTTGTAATTTCGGTAATTAAACCGTAGTATTTAATGTCTAATATCATATTAAAAATAATTTTATTGATGCAAGTATTAATACAAAAGCTAAGAGTTGTTTTAATTTTTGAGCAGGTACTTTTTTACTTCCAAAATAAGCGCCAAAAAAGCCACCAATTAGCGCAATGGCTACAAGTAAAAATGATTGTTTGCTAAGTACAGTTCCGCTATTTAATTGCCCTATTAATCCTGAAGCAGAATTTACCCAAATAAAAAGTGCAGAAACTGCTGCTGCTTCTTTCATTTTTCCCCATTTTAGTAAAAGAATGACTGGAGATAATATTATTCCTCCTCCAATACCAATTAATCCTGAGAAAAAACCAATTGCTCCACCAACAAGTAGCCCTTGCCATAGTTTGATTTCTTTTATTGTATTGTTTTCTTTACCAAATACGTCTAACATTTTTAGTATTGCAAAAAACAATAAAAACCCTAATGTATATTTGTATATTTTGGTGTCTATATGTATTGTTCCGCCAAGATAGGAGAGTGGTATAGAGGCTATTGCAAAGTATAAAAATAATTTTTTATTAAAAAAACCAGCTTTATAATAATGATAAAATGCAATTCCAGCTACAAATAAATTAAGCAGTAAAGCTGTAGGTTTCATCGTTTCTGGGCTGAAAGAAAATAACGCCATTAAAGCCAAATAACCGCTTGCGCCTCCGTGCCCTACACTTGAATACATAAAGGAAATAATAGGCAATATTATTAAGAATAGATATATGTTGTCTATATCAAAAAGCATATTATAATTTTTTTAGTTTTTTAAGTTCTTCTTTTAAGAATGTATTACAATTTGTATTAATGGTTTCATAGGCTTCAATGAGTTTTTTCCCATAAGGAGTAAGTTGTGTTCCACCACCACCTTTACCTCCAGTATTACTGATTACGACTTGCTTTTCTGCTAAACCATTTATTTCGTGAATGAGTTTTATAGCTTTATTATAAGACATATCCATACTCTTTGCAGCTTTATTTAGTGAAGAAAAATCAGCTATTGCTTTGAGTAAACTAATTCGGCCTTTACCTAAAAAAACAGCATCGTCTTGCATTATCCATATTCTATTTTTTATAGTGTAATCCATCTATATAATAGGTAGCTTATACAATGTTACTATTTCTCCTTTAGTAACTTGCATAGTTTCTTCTTCTAAAAAAACTAGTGCATTAGATACTGCATAAGTGTGTAGTGTTGCCGAATTTTGACCTTCTAAAATACGAACACTATTGCCTTGAGTATCAGCTTTTAAAAACTGTGCTCTTGTGCCTTTTTTTATAAAATCAGTATCACAAGAAAGTTTCATTTTTTGATGTTTAAATGTAGTGTTTCCAGAAATACGTTCTAAAGCCAAATGTCCATAAATATAAAAACAACAAAGTGCAGAGGCAGGGTTTCCAGGTAATGCAAAAATGGTAGTATCATCCTTTTTACCAAAAAACAACGGTTTTCCTGGTTTCTGTTTTACTTTATAGAAAATTTGGTTTACGGCCAATTCTTTTAAAGCTTTTCCTACAAAATCATAATCTCCAACAGAAATACCTCCAGAGATAAATACCAAATCATTATTTTCTATAATTGCAGCTAAAGTATTACGAGTCGCCTCATAATTATCTTTTACTTGATGAACAGTTGCTTGATAACCTATGCTAAGTAAAGCATTTTTTAGCATTGCTGCATTACTTTCATAGACTTTTCCATAGCTTAATTCTTTTCCAGCTTCTACCAATTCATCACCTGTTATCAAAATCGCTACTTGAGGTTTTGCATATACATTTACCATTGTAACCCCAAGCGTAGTAAGGTAACCTATTGCTGCTGCATTAAGTTTTGTTCCTTTTTTTAGGGCTATAGCTCCTTTATGAGTTTGATCTCCAATAGAACGAATATTATCGTTTAATATGGTTTTTTTATCATAACGAATGATTTTATTTTCTACCTGAACATTTTCTTGAATTATCACACAGTTAGCCGTATCTGGAACTGGAGCTCCTGTAAAAATACGAACAGCTTCTCCTTTTTGTAATGTAGGATGATTGCTACTTCCTGCTTGTACTTCGCCAACAAGTTTGTAGGTGTTTTCATCGTGAATGTGTATCGCATAACCATCCATAGATGATTGTCTAAATGGTGGCATATTTATAGCTGATAGCACATCTTTGGCTAAGGTAAAACCTAAGCATTCTTGTAGTGATTTTTCTTTAATAGCTGTTGTAGCATTGGTATTATTTACTACAAAATTTATTGCTTCTTTTACGGATATCATATTTCGTTATATTTTTACAAACATAACGCTATTTATTAAAAAAAGCAAATTTTACTTTTATTATTTATTAGCTACTGATTTTAAGTGAGTTTTCTTTTATTTTGTCTAAAAAGAAATTTAAAAGCCTTAAGAATTGGCTGTGTTATAGCATCTGTATTAAATAATGCAGCATCACTGGTGGCTTTTTGGGTAAGCAATATGCCAAATGGTAGCATAATTAATGGTGATAACCAAGCTGCAAGTACAGGATTCATACTTCCTTTTGTTGCCATATTTTCGGCAAATAAAGCAATAAAATAATACACTAAAAAGATAAGCATCGCTAATATTAATGGGAAACCCATACCGCCTTTTCGTATAAGTGCTCCGAGTGGTGCTCCTATAAAAAATAGTACAATACAAGCGAATGCTAAAGCCATTTTTTTGTGTAATTCGAGCTTATGTAAGTTTAGCCAAATAATGTTACCCTTTATTTTTTTACTATTACTTTTTGCACGTGTTTTTTGGTTGTTTAATTTATTAATAGCATTATCTATAAGATGTATTTTAAAATCTGTATCAGTAATCTTATTTAATATACCTTTTTGGATTAGCGAATCTAGCTTAGTACTTTTTAAACTATCTTTTTTTATCCCTAGATAGATAGCGTTAGCTTTTGTTATTTTTTTAAAAGTACTATTCATTTTTACTTTTAGCGAATCTATTGTGTAGTTTAGTTCGCCAATATTAAGCATATTATGTCTTTGGTCATACCTGTTTTTTTCTAAATCTACATTGTCTAAACCAGAAACATCAATATTAATGATGTGTTTTTTGAATGTAGAAAACACAGCAGGCATTTCATTTTTTTCTTTAATACTTCTTTTTTTCTTAAAGTATTCTTCTTGGTATTGTCCGTTATATAAAATAAGTTGTAGAATATTAGAGTCCTTATCATTTTTAAGTTCGCCAGATTCTGCAATAATGGTATTATAGCTATTTTGGTGAATAATTACATTTTTTAAAAACTGACCATTTTCACCTGATTTACTTTCTACACGAATAGTATAAGCGCCCACTTTGTTAAAAATACCAGCTTTTATAGCTAGAGCTGGTTTTTTTAGTTGAATGTTTTTTCTAAGATTTATAGATTTATAATTAGCATAAGGAATTATATTATTAGAAAAGAAAAAGGTAATAAGACTGATAATAAATATCAATGTAATCAAACTTTTCATAGCCCGTTGCAAAGAAATTCCTGCAGATTTCATAGCAGCAAGTTCATAATGTTCCGATAAGTTACCAAAAGTCATAATAGATGCTAGTAAAATGGTAAGCGGTATTACCATAGGCATTATCTTAGGAATTTGATACATAAAAAACTCCATGATAATACTTAGCCCTAAACCTTTTCCTGAAATTTCATCAATATACGTCCAGACAACTTGCATTATCAAAATGAAAAGCACCATAAAAAAAACCACTACAAATGGTACAAAAAAACTTTTGAATATGTAGCGGTCTATTATTTTCATTTAGTTATAGCTGTAGAACCAAAAACCTTTTAAGTCTTTTTTGTTGTTTTCAAAAGAAATAAAACTTTCAGTAAAGTCACTTGTACTTGCTTTTAAACCCATAAGTTTTGGGATGAATGCTTTGTCACGATTATGTATCACGTGGAGTGCATTTTTTTCGGTAATACCATCGCCAGAGCTAAATATAGCATCTAAAATAATACTAAATTTAATACCCATTAGTTGATTTTGAAGTTCAAGCCCTTTACGGCGATATACAAAAGTTGCATAGTTCATAGCTTCTAAATCAAAAGGGTTTTCTGCTAATATTTTTAAGGAATAGCTTAAAAGATTATCCAAATCTTCATCAGACAGTTTTTGTTTTACCGTGATATCGTGAATATTATTTAGTAAATCTGATGTATAGTCTTTGTTGTAATCTTTTTGAAAAATAGCGCCATAATAAAGGTGTCTTTTTTCATCAAAAGTCATAGCTGCTCCATTATTAAATTTTTGAAGTAGTTTGCTATAAAAGAATTTAGAATCTTTCTTTGTTATTTCCGTTTTTATACTTTCATAATCAGGTTTTATATGCCTGATGTCGGGAATAGTTTCTTGTGCAAAAACAGTATTTAATGAAACCATTAAAACAAAAAGTAATAGTATTTTTTTCATTGTTATAATTGTTTTCTAAATTAGTCTAATTCATTAATTTCATAATCAGCATACTTCGTTTTGTCAAAAATAAACAGCTTTTTACCAATAGATTGGTTGGTTTTAAATGAGTTAATAGTAACAGTTATTTTTGTACCATTAGTTGCGGCTAATATTACTTTATAAATATTTTTTGCTTTGGTATCTACGCCAATAAGTATGTATTTATTTTCAGCATTAGAATCTATAGGCGTAAGTTTTACATATTGTATTTTTCTACCGCCTACATTTTGTACAATATCCATTTTATAATTATAACCGTCTTTGTAAAATGAATAAAATTTAGCTACTGTAAAACCAGCAGTATCGTCATCATCAGTTTTTGAAATGGTTACTTCTTCATCTTCAGGGTTAATAGTGTAGAGCTTTTCTCCGTCAAATAATTGGGTTATTCCCATAAATTCAATGTGATATTTACTTCCTTTTAAAGTTGCTTTCCCTTTAATTTCTTGACTTACATTCTCCTCAGTATTTTTTAAGTTATACTTAAAAGAAAGCTGGATGTTTTCATACGAATTAATTTTCGCAGAAACGTCATCAAGTAATTTTTTAGCGTTGTTTTGAGCAAAAGTTAGCGAGCTAATTAAAAAGGCTACAATTACTATTACATTTTTTTTCATAATACTTTTTTATTTTTTTATTATAATAATTCATTAGCGAGTAAACGTTCTAATTCAACCAAATCAGGCACAAGAACTTGTCTCGCTTTACTTCCTTCAAATTGTCCTACAATACCTGCAACTTCTAGTTGGTCTATTATTCTACCTGCTCTGTTGTAACCTAGTTTTAGTTTACGTTGGAGTAGGGAAGTAGAACCTTGCTGCGAAATAACAATTATTTTGGCTGCTTCTTCAAACAGTTTATCTCTATCTTTTATATCTATATCAATACTTGTGCCACTTTCTTCTCCTACATATTCTGGGAGTATATGCGCCTCGTTATAAGCGCGTTGATTTCCTATAAAATCAGTGATGCTTTCTACCTCTGGCGTATCTACAAAGGCACATTGCAAACGAACTATTTCGCTTCCTGTAGATATTAGCATATCTCCTTTACCAATAAGTTGGTCTGCGCCTCCAGCATCTAAAATAGTTCTAGAATCTATTTTAGAAGTTACTCTAAAAGCTACACGAGTAGGGAAATTGGCTTTTATCATTCCTGTTATTACATTAACCGAAGGTCTTTGTGTTGCAACGATTAGGTGTATTCCTATGGCACGTGCTAGTTGCGCTAAACGTGCTATTGGCGTTTCCACTTCTTTTCCTGCAGTCATTATAAGGTCTGCAAATTCATCAATAACAAGTACGATATATGGTAAGAATCGGTGTCCATTTTCAGGATTTAGTTTTCGCTGTTTGAACTTGACGTTATACTCTTTAATATTTCTTACTAAAGCATTTTTTAGTAAGTCATAACGTGCGTCCATTTCTATACAAAGCGAATTTAAGGTGTTTACTACCTTAGATGTATCTGTAATAATAGCTTCTTCTTCATCGGGAAGTTTGGCTAAAAAGTGACGTTCTATTTTGTTGTAAAGCGTAAGTTCTACTTTCTTTGGGTCAACGAGTACAAACTTTACTTCCGCAGGATGTTTTTTATAAAGTAATGAAGTAAGTACTGCATTAAGTCCTACTGATTTTCCTTGTCCTGTTGCTCCAGCCATTAATAAATGGGGCATTTTGGCTAAATCTATAACAAAAGTATCATTAGATATAGTCTTTCCCATAGCAATGGGTAATTCCATTTCTGCAGTTTGAAACTTTTTGGAAGCCACTACTGAATGCATAGAGACAATAGTTGGTTTTTTGTTTGGCACCTCTATACCGATAGTCCCTTTTCCTGGCATTGGCGCTATAATACGTATGCCAAGTGCCGCTAATGAAAGTGCAATGTCATCTTCTAGATTTTTTATTTTTGAAATACGGACGCCTGCAGCAGGAATAATCTCATACAAAGTTACCGTAGGACCTATTTTTGCTTTGATATCTGAAATTTCAATTTTATAATCTAATAATGTTTTTACAATTTTATTTTTATTATTTTCAAGCTCTTCTTCGTCTATTTGAATGTGCTCGTTATTGTATTTTTTTAATAAATCTAGTTTAGGAAATTTATAATCGGTAAGTTCTAGCCTTGGGTCAAATTCGCCAAACTCGGCTACCAAATCATTAACTTTGTTTTTGTTGACTAATTCATCTTTTAGTAATGGTTCTACTTTTAGTGCCGTTTCTTCTGTTACTGTTTCTTCTTCTTTAGGAATTTCTATTTCTAGTTTAGATTCTAAAGGAGCTTTCTTGGTGTTTATTTCAGAATAATTACTAATTGTAGGTTTCAAGTTTTTACTAGATGCTGTAATGTCTGTATTTTCACTTGTTTCTTCTTCAGCTTTAAAACTAGTTATAATGTCTAATTCTTCATCGGTATGATTTGCAGTAAATGAGTCTTTATCATCATCATTATCTAATGAAATGCCTTTTTTTCGTTTTGGAATAACGCTAGCAACATGCTCAGGAGTAAGTTTAAAACGTTGTGTTAAGTAAAAAATAAAACTTGCTAATAATACTAGTCCAATACCAATACTACCGATATAATCTTTTAGAAAATCGGTAATTTCATAGCCTATTTTTCCGCCTAATAAAGGTTTACTACTTGCAACAAATGCAAAAAACACACTTAACCAAATAAGGTTAAATATTCCCCAAATCCAATAGGTAAAAAGTTTTTCTTTTTTGCTTCCTCCAATATAATGCAGGGCAGTTATAATTAACAGTGCGGCAATTATAAATGCAGCAATACCAAAACCATTATAGATAAAGAAGTTACCTATAAATGCTCCAAATTTCCCTGCTATGTTCGTGGTTTGTGTATCTCTATTGAAAAAATCAGCTAATTGACTTTGGTCATTTTTCCAACTTATTAAAAAAGAACTAAAAGAGGCTAAAAAAAGTAAACCAATAGCAAGTAAACCAAAACCAATATTGGTTTCTTTTTGCCGAGATATCTTTTTAGGTTGTTTTTCAGCCGTATTCTTTGAGCTTGCTTTTTTAGCAGTTATCTTCTTTTTTGCCATTATATATTATATGAATTTTGGAATATAAATAAAACCGCCTATTACCAAAGCACAAATTGCCGAAAAATAAACCGCTCCAGCAGCAATATCTTTTATAAAGCCAATGCGCTCATGATAGTCAGGGTGTATAAAATCACAGAGTTTTTCTACAGCAGTATTCATGGCTTCGGTACTTAACACCATAGCTACAGCTATAAACTGAAACATCCAATCTTCACGAGAAATTTTAAAATAAAACCCAGCTATAGTCATCAGTATAAAAAGTATAAACTGCACTTTGCCGCTTGCTTCTGTTGTGATAAATTTATAAGCACCTTTCATAGCGACAACACCAGCAGCTGCACGCCCTTGAAAAAAACCTAAATCTCTATGATCTTTTTGTTTCATCTATAAGTGTTTTAAAACGGCATCGTAGTTTGGTTCATCTACTATTTCAGGAACTTGTTCTGTATAGATTACGTTTAAATTTTCATCTAAAACAATTACCGCACGAGAATGTAAGCCAGCAAGTGGTCCATCTATTATTTCTAAACCATATTTTTTACCAAATTTACCACGTTTAAAATCAGATAGCGTAATAACATTGTCTAGTCCTTCTGCTCCACAAAAACGTGCTTGTGCAAAGGGTAAATCACGTGATATACATAGTACATTAGCCTCTTTTTCTGAAGCAATTTTATTAAATTGTCTTACAGAAGCCGCACATGTCCCTGTGTCTAAACTTGGAAAAATATTAAGAACTGTTTTCTTGCCTTTAAAGTCTTTTAGCTTCGCAATAGACAAATCTGTCTTTACCAATTTGAATTTCTTAGCTGTTTTTCCTACTTTTGGAAGTTTTCCAGAAGTATATATCTTGTTGCCTTTTAATGTAATAGCGCTCATAATTATGATTTTAATATTTAACTTTCAAAA
>CAYPAK010000001.1:28255-33111 GCA_964408665.1 uncultured Flavobacteriaceae bacterium
TGCCTTTTAATGTAATAGCGCTCATAATTATGATTTTAATATTTAACTTTCAAAATTCGGTTAAATAATTGATTTATAAAAATATTTGTACTCTTTTTTTTAAATTGATTTTTGGATAAAAATAAAGAGATAAATAAGGTAACAAATGTTACATAAAAGTTTGCAGTTATATGATATTTATCAGTTTTTGACAAAAAAAATAATAGTATCTTTGTACATTACTAAAAAATAAAAAACTAAATGGGCATTATTTTTCTACTTATAGGAGTGAGTTTTGTTATCGCTATTGTTTTTTTGCTGCTTTTTTTTAAGTCTGTAAAAACAGGACAATACGAAGATACTTTTACCCCTTCTGTTCGTATGCTATTTGATGACGAATTAGTTAAAGATAATAATAATCAAAATAAAAACAATCAAAATTAATTTTTTATGGAACAAAAAGAACAATTTTATTATGACAATGGGATTGTAAGACTATTTTTGCGTGCTACCATTTTTTGGGGAGTAATTGCAATGACAGTAGGTCTTATGGTGGCATTTTTATTTATTTTCCCTACATATATGGAAAATATTTCTTGGTTAAGTTTTGGGCGTCTTCGTCCTTTGCATACCAATGCAGCAATTTTTGCCTTTGTAGGTAATGGTTTTATGTTAGGTATGTATTATTCTACACAGCGTTTGCTTAAAGCGCGTATGTTTAGTGATGTGTTGAGTAAAATTAACTTTTGGGGTTGGCAGTTAGTTATAGTGCTAGCGGCTATTACATTACCTCTTGGTATGAATTCTTCTAAAGAATATGCAGAGTTAGAATGGCCTATTGATATTTTAATTACTTTAGTTTGGGTAGCAATGGGGGCAAACCTTATTGGTACATTGATTAAAAGACGTCAGCGTCATATTTATGTAGCTATTTGGTTTTACATTTCTACTTTTGTAACTATTGCCGTGTTGCATATTTTTAATAATTTAGAGATGCCAGTAACTTTAACTAAAAGTTATTCTATTTATGCAGGAGTTCAAGATGCCTTAGTACAATGGTGGTATGGTCACAATGCAGTAGCATTTTTCTTGACTACGCCAATGCTAGGTTTAATGTATTATTTTGTGCCTAAAGCGGCAAATAGACCAGTATATTCTTATAGACTATCTATTATACACTTCTGGTCATTAATATTTATCTATATATGGGCAGGGCCTCACCATTTATTATATACAGCACTTCCAGAATGGATACAAAACTTAGGTACTGTGTTTTCTGTGATGCTAATATTCCCATCTTGGGGAGGAATGATTAATGGATTGCTTACATTACGTGGTGCTTGGGATAAAGTGCGTGTAGATCCTGTACTTAAAATGTTTGTGGTAGCTATCACAGGTTATGGTATGGCAACTTTTGAAGGGCCAATGTTAGCCTTTAAAAATGTAAATGCTATTGCACATTATACAGATTGGATTGTAGCACACGTTCATATTGGTACATTGGCTTGGAATGGATTTATCATTTCAGGGATGATTTATTGGATGGTGCAAAAACTATATAAAACAGAATTACATTCTGTAAAAATGGCAAATACACATTTCTTAATAGGGACAGTAGGTATTTTATTTTATTCTATACCATTATATATAGCAGGTTTTATGCAGGCTACCATGTGGAAAACATTTACACCAACAGGAACACTTAAATATTCTTTTGTAGATACGGTACAAGCAATGGCGCCAATGTATATGATGCGTGCTTTTGGGGGTACATTGTATTTTACAGGTTTTGTTTTATTAGCAATTAATGTTTATAAAACCATGAAAAAAGGAACATTTGTAGGTGATGAATTAGCAGAAGCAGCTCCACTACCAGTTGTTTCAGGGAAAAGACAGAAAAATGAGCACTGGCATTCTTGGTTAGAAAGAAAAGTAGTATTGTTTACTATTCTTGCTACAGTAGCTATTTTAATAGGAGGTATGGTTCAAATTTTACCTTTAGTATTTGATGATTCTCAAGTAGAGAAAATTGCAACAGTAAAACCATACACGCCATTAGAATTGGAAGGACGTGATGTATATATTCGTGAAGGTTGTAATAACTGTCACTCACAGATGATACGTCCGTTTAGAAATGAAGTAGAACGTTATGGAGAGTTCTCTAAATCTGGAGAGTTTGTTTATGATCATCCATTTTTATGGGGTTCTCGTAGAACGGGTCCAGACTTACATCGTGAAGGTGCACCAAAACGTCATAAAGATAATATGTGGCACTTTAGACACTTATTAGATCCACGTTCTATAGAAACACGTTCTATTATGCCATCTTACGCTTGGTTGATTAATGATGATTTAGATTATTCAGACTTAGAGGCTAAAATGAAAGGTTTACGTAAAGTAGGTGTTCCTTATACTGATGCAGAAATAAGTGGTGCAAAAGCAGCGTTAGAAAAACAAGCAGCAGCAATAGCAGCAACACTTGAAGCTGATTCAGGATTCCAAAAAGAATTCAAATCGCAAGGTTTAGATGTGAAGAAAAAAGAAATAACAGCAGTTATAGCTTATTTACAACGTTTAGGAACAGATATAGGAAAATCTAAATAAGAATTAGATGTTAAGATTTATAAAACATAATTTTGAAGGTATAGATGGAGCTACTTTTTACTCCATCTTATCACTATTCATCTTTTTAACTATTTTTTTAATTGCTTTGTTTATAGCAGTAAAAATACCAAAAGAGAAGATAACAGCAGTAGGTAATTTGCCTTTAGAAAATGATAATTTAGAAAACAATAACAATTATGAGTAACAAGAAAAAAAGCTTTTGGGCAAATTGGACCAAAGCACACGATATAGAAAACGAAGAGGAGATATTATTAGATCACAATTATGATGGTATCCAAGAATTAGACAATGTATTGCCGCCTTGGTGGGTTACAGGGTTTATTATTACAGTAATTATCTCAATATTTTACTATGTAAAAATATTTAGTGGAGATTATAAACAAGAAGATGAGCTTAAAGCAGAAATTGCAGAATTTCAAGCGTACAAAAAAGCTAATCCAGAATTGTTTAAAGAAAACTATGACTTACCAGCTCTTACAGATGCAGCAGCAATAGCTGCAGGTAAGGAGATTTATATTACTAACTGTGCTGCCTGTCACGTTGCAGATGGAGGAGGGCTTGTAGGGCCTAATCTAACAGATAATATGTGGAAAAATGGAGGTGGTATGAAAAATGTATTTAGAGTAATATCTGATGGAGTTCCAAATACTGCTATGAGATCTTGGAAATCTGGAGGTGGAGCACTTACAGCAGATCAGCGTCAAAAAGTAGCTAGTTTTGTACTGTCATTACAAGGTACAACTCCAGCAAATCCAAAGGCTGCTGAAGGAAGTATTGTTTGGCCTAAATAATTAGTATAAATAAAATTAAATAACTGCTCTTAAATGAAAATTAAGAGCAGTTTTTAATGTAAAAAAAATAAAAAATGGCAGAAAAAGATGAAAGTTTTAGAGATTCTATAAGTACAATTTCTAAAGAAGGAAAACGTAATTTTTTACATCCAAAACAACCTAAAGGGAAGTATTATAATTACAGGTCTTTGGTAAGTTACTTTCTAATTGCATTTTTGCTAGTAGCACCTTTTCTTAAAGTAAATGGTAAGCAGTTTATTTTGCTTAATGTAATGGAAGGTAAATACAACTTTTTTGGATTTACCTTTTGGCCACAAGACTTTTATTTGTTGGTTCTAGGTGTGTTAACAGGTGTGCTTTTTGTTATATTATTTACAGTGGCTTTTGGACGTATTTTTTGTGGGTGGTTATGTCCTCAGACTATCTTTCTAGAATTGGTGTTTCGTAAAATAGAATACTGGATAGAAGGCGATAGACCAAAGCAGATAAAACTGTCAAAAATGCCTTGGAATAAAGAGAAAATAATAAAAAAAGGTTCTAAATGGATTATTTTTTACATGCTTTCTTTCCTTATTGCTAATGTGTTTCTAGCTTACTTCATAGGTTCAGATACTTTAATTGAACATCTTAAAGATGGGCCAACAGCGCATTTAGTTACTTTTATTAAATTATTGTTTTTTGCAGCGGTATTTTTCTTTGTATTTGCTTGGTTTAGAGAGCAAGTTTGTCTTATTGTTTGTCCTTATGGTAGATTGCAAGGTGTGCTTCTAGATACTAAGTCAATAGTTGTTGCTTACGATTATAAACGTGGAGAAGGACGAGGTAAAATGCGCAAAGGACAAGATAGAATAGCTGAAAATTTAGGTGATTGTATAGACTGTCATCAGTGTGTAGATGTTTGCCCTACAGGTATAGATATACGTAATGGTACGCAACTAGAATGTGTAAACTGTACTGCGTGTATGGATGCCTGCGATGCGATAATGGATAGAGTAGGTCTTGAAAAAGGACTTATACGCTATGCATCAGAAGATGCTATTGTAAAGGGAGAAAAATTTAAGTTTACTGCTAGAATGAAGTTCTATACTGCAATTCTTACCGTTTTAGTGTCAATATTAACATATCTATTATTTACCCAAAAAGAAGTTACGCTTCGTGTTAATAATACCAGAGGAGCTTTGTATCAAGTGGTAAATGACACTATAATTAATACCTATAACTATCGTGTTGCTAATAAAACAAATCACGATATTGAAGGGGCTACACTTAAGCTTGTAGATCATAAAGGTGTGATTGTTTTGCCAGGAACAAAAACAGTAGCCTTTGCAAAAGCTACAATGAGTACTAATCAGACAATGATAATTAAAATTCCAAAGTCTGAAATTACTAAAAATAAAGAAAAAGTAAAAATAGGGGTTTATGATAAAGCAGGAAAACTGCTTGATACTAGAAAAGTTGTTT
>CAYPAK010000001.1:33211-36336 GCA_964408665.1 uncultured Flavobacteriaceae bacterium
GCTTGTTTTTTCTAACTAAAAAACAGTATTATGAAATTTAATTTTGGAACAGGTGCAGTAGTGGCTTTACTGCTTTTTATGGGTTTTATCTTGTCTTTCGTTTGGAAAGCTACTTTTAACCCTAAATATGATCATACGTTGGTGTCTGAAAATTATTATGAAGAAGATATTAATTATCAGCAAGAAAAAAACAATAGAGCTCGTGCTACTACAATGCAAGAGCAGGTAGAAATTAATGTAGAGGCTAATGGATTGGCCATAGTTTTTCCTAAAAAAATGACTAATGATAAGGTGCAAGGGGAGCTTAAATTATTGCGTTATGCTGATAAAAGATTAGATGTAGTACGTCCTATAAAACTAACGGCTAATACTATGCGATTAGATAAATCTCAAGATAAATTGGCTTTAGGAAAGTATAATTTAATTTTAGCTTGGACTTATCAAGGAGAAAAATATTTAATTAAAAAAGAAATTTTTATTAAATAATGCTGTATTCTGCATTTTTATTAGGCTTAATTGGTAGCTTTCATTGCATTGGTATGTGTGGGCCAATAGCTTTCGTATTGCCAGTAAATAGGACTAATAGCTATAAAAAATACTATCAGATTTTTTTATATCATTGCGGAAGACTTTTGACCTATTCCTTAATAGGATTGCTTGTAGGCTTATTTGGTAGAGGCTTATTTATAGCAGGATTTCAGCAACGACTTACTATTTTAATTGGAGTTTTAATGATTTTGTCAGTTATCATTCCTACACATTGGTTGGGAAGATATAATCTTACTAAACCGATATATAAACTTATAGGTCAAGTAAAAGTTAAACTAGGTTTGATGCTCAAAAAAAAATCTAATGGCGCTTTATTTTTAATAGGCTTTTTTAACGGATTTTTACCTTGTGGACTAGTGTATGGTGCTTTGTTGGGCGCATTAGCTATGGCTACTGCACCTTTGGGCGCTTTGTATATGTTTTTGTTTGGTTTAGGAACCTTGCCAATGATGACTGCAGCTGTACTTTTAGGAAATTTTGTAAGCCTTAGTGTACGCCAGAAAATACAAAAAGCAATACCTACTTTTGTAATTATTATAGGATTACTTTTTATATTACGTGGTTTGGGTTTAGGCATACCTTACATTTCGCCTTCCGATGCAAAACTTACTATTCAAAAAAATGCAAAAACTTGCGTTAAACCTTAGGTTTTTCACTATCTTCTAGCATAAATATTTCGGTAACTTGAACGCCAAAATAACTAGCCATTTTTAATGCTAAAAGGGTAGAAGGAACGTATTTTCCTAATTCCATTGCGTTTATAGTTTGCCTACTGACACCTATTATTTCAGCTAATTTTGCTTGTGTAATATTTTTTATAGCACGTTGTACTTTTAGCGTATTTTTCATTTTAAAGTGTGTTTAATTTTTTCAATTTATAATGAAATATAATTATAAAGAATACAATAATAGTAAATAAGTTAAGCATTATAATAGTTAGATAGCTAAAACCATATATAAATATAGTGGTCAAAATAATGAAAGCATAGTTAATATAAGTAGCAAGCATTAAAGACTCTAGTCTTATTTTGTTTACCATTTCATCTTCTATTTTAGTCTTAGAAAATACAATGAGTAATCCTCCAATTATAGCAAAAATTGTTAATAATTCATCTAAAATACCATTTTCTATTAGGCTAAAATATTGCTTATGCTCACTCATAATACTGGCATCATTAATAATAGCAAAGGTTTTGACTTTTAGAAATGAATCAAAGTCAAATTCAATAAGCCATAGGTAGCAAAGCAATAAAAAAGATGTACTAAATAGGAGCCAACCCCATTTTTTGTACTTGTGTGGAAATAATAAATTACTGTTCATAATTTTAAATGTTAAATTAATTTTACACAAAGGTAAGAATATTTTACTAAATGACAAATAAACTTTACAAAATTATTTAATAATAAATACAAAAGGCTATTGTATTTATAATTAGATTTGCATTAAAATAATAGCGAATGGACAAAAATATGCCACCTTTGACACTTACTAAAGCGCAAATGCAAACTTGTGGTTATAAAGTGATAGACTTACTTGTAGAACACTTCGAAACTATAGCTAACAAAAAGCACGCATCAAAGGTAAAACGAGAAGATATGGATGCTTTGATAGAGGCTGCAATGCCAGCAGAAGCAACTAAGCCTTCAGAAGTATTAGCGCATATACAAAACACAGTTTTGAATAATGTTGATATGCCTAGCCATCCTAAATTTTATTCTTTTGTGCCTAGTCCTAGTAATTATATCAGCGTAATGGCAGATACTTTGGCTACAGGTTTCAATATTTTTTCTGGTGGTTGGACGGCTTCTCCTGCTGCAGCAGAAATAGAAATAGTAAGTATAAACTGGCTTTTGGAAATGTTTCATTTTCCTATAAAAAATGGTGGTGGTATTTTTACAAGTGGTGGTTCTATGGCAAACCTTACTGCTTTGGTTACGGCAAGACGTATAAAATGTGGTGATGATTTTTCTAAAGCTGTAATCTATTTTTCTGACCAAACCCATTCGTCTAATATTAAAGCAATACGCGTTTTAGGGTTCAAAAAAGAGCAAGTACGTATTATCCCTACCGATATGGAGTTTAAAATATCCATAAATAAACTTAAAAATGAAATAGCTAAAGATAAATTACTGGGCTTACAGCCATTTTGTATCATTGCTAATGCAGGAACTACCAATACAGGAACGGTAGATCCGCTTAACGCAATAGCTCGTATTTGCAAAAAAGAAAATATGTGGATGCATGTAGATGGAGCTTATGGTGGCGGTTCGGTGCTTTCTGAGCAAGGAAGCGAACTGCTGGCAGGAATAGAAAAGGCAGATTCACTAACTATAGATCCACATAAATGGTTTTTCCAACCTTATGAAATAGGCTGTTTGTTGGTAAAAAACCATAAATACCTAAGCGATACATTCTCTGAACGCCCAGAATATTTACGCGATATAGAAGGTAATGAATCGGAGATAAATTTTTATGATTACGGCATACAATTAACCCGAAGATTTCGTGCATTAAAGTTTTATATGTCTATCAAAACTTTTGGTTTAGATGCCTTCAAGCAAGCCGTACAATACAG
>CAYPAK010000002.1:0-7825 GCA_964408665.1 uncultured Flavobacteriaceae bacterium
AATAAACTAATAATTCCTATATTTTCAAGTAAATCAAAAAAACCAATACAAAATGGTATTACAATTAAAAATCTAAAGCTGTTTAATCGCTTTTTATCTAATAGCAAATTTAGCAGCACTGCATAATAAAAACTGTAAAAAATAAGATATGGAATGTCTATAAAAAGGGTTGATAATAGGTAAATATGCCTTCCTTTTTTGTGTAAGTTATCAAAAAGATGCTGTACGTCTAATTGGCTATAACCAAACTTTAAATCTAAAATAGCATTAGGCGAAATTACAACACCAAACAATCTTGGAAATAACGGGAATACTACGATGTTTATAAATAAAATTATCCCTAAACCTACAAGTAAAAACCTTTTACTTTTATAACTATCTAAAAAATGTTTTAGCCTAAATATCATTTTGTTTTGATAAAATTTTTACTGGTTATTTTCCATTTATTATTCACTTTGAGTAAGGTTAAATAATCGTGATAAGTTTTTGTTTTGTATTCAAAACTTGTATTACAAACAGCCATTTCTCCTTGAATAGTTGCATCTAAAATTTGAGTGATTACAGCTGTTTTGCCGTCTTGTTTTACTTTGTCAAAATATGCAGCAAGGGGTATTTTTAGCACTGAACTATCCTTTGTAGTAAATAGCATTGCATTGGTGTCAAAAGCTTTTGTTAAAAGTGTAATGTCAGCATTGCGTCTGCCTTCAAAATAATTAGTTATGGTTTGCTCTAAATTTTTATATTCATTTGTTGTATCAAAAAATGAAGCTAAGACTTCATTGTATTTTTGAGCACTGTTTATATACGGAAAATGCCCTTGATTATGAAACGTAAAAACCGAAGCATCGGCATAAGTTTCTTTTAATTTTTCGCGCAATACTTTTTCGACCAAAGGGTCGTTGTCCGATTCTATAATCAGTTTAGGAATCCGTTTTAGTTTATAAGTGCTAGGATTAGGAATAAATTTATCAATCACTACGCTATATCTATTAATAAATTGCTTTTTACTAAAGGGTAAGCTTGGCAAAAATGCTTTGAGTAATGGAGAGTTGTTTCCTGCAGGAACAATTTCATCATTTAGTTTTTGCTGACCTAGTTTTGAAATCAAAATTTCAGGTAACCACGGAATAATTTTACTTTTAGATTTGTTTTTCTTTTCAATTACAGTGTTTGGCGGAAAGGTGTTGCCAAATACTACTTTTTCTATTCTATCAGGAATTTTATGAGTTAAATACTGTGCAATATATCCTCCCATTGAAGTGCCAACAACATAAAGTTGTTGCGTATTTTCTTTTTCCAAAATTTTTAAAACACCATTTGCAGCATCTTGTAAATTGTCTATTTCTTCTGGTAAAGTGTACGAAATTACTTTATATTGATCTTTAAAAAACTCCATTTGTTGCCACCAAAGATCGTAAGCGCCACCCATTCCGTGAATAAAAAGAATTGTTTTAGCACCTTTTCCATAAGCTAAATAGTTCCATTTAATAGTGTTGATTACTATTTCTTGTGTTGGTTTTTTTTTAAAAATGGCTAGACTTTTACTTGCTTTATCTTCTTTTTTGTAAGATTTAAAGAAATTTTGTCGTTTAGCAGGAATTATATAAATTATAAATATAACGAGTAGTAATAATAAAATAAAAAGGTATTTTTTAGTCATCATTTAGTTTTGGTTAAAGGTATAACTTTTTTCTAAATAATGAAAACACTGTTTATTTCTCATCACTTTATAATAGTTTTTTACTCATTCTTTTTTTCCAATCTTCGGCTAATTCTGCTATTTCTAGTATCTTGTTTTGCAGTATTTTGTCATCTTTTTTCGAAGTATATACCGCAAAAACCTCTGAAAGTGATTTGCTATTTGAGGCTCTTGATATTAATTCTATGCTGTCGCCTTCTTGTATTTTTCCTTCTTGAAGTACACGGAAGTAAAAACCGCAAAACGGCGCATTAAGAAAGGTTTTGACAATGTTTTTATCCTTAAAAACGAATTCAAGTTTATAGCAGGGAAATCGCGGTTGTGATACTTGAAGTAATGCTTCTCCTATTTTAAAAATATCACCAATATATACTTTTTGTTCGTCTAAATTATCAAAAGTTAAATTTTCTCCAAATGAACCGTAATTAAGTTCAATAGTTGGATAGTGTTTCTTGAAATAATTATAACTAGTTAGCGAATAGCCATAAACTGCTTTATCAAAACCTCCGTGATTTTTTGTATCTGAAACGGTATCATTTTTTACACCAGTTTTAGTTACTTCAATACTTGAAGTTGGTTTTTTAAAAATACCTGTTTTAACAGTTTTTGTATTCCAAATAATTTCCTTTGCAACGGCACTATTTACCGATACTACTTTCATTTTTTATCTTGTAATGCAAATACTTTTTTAAGCAAATCACTAGTTCTACTAGCTGTGTTTTTACGAATATCCAATTCTTTTTTGGCAATCATCTTAAACACACCGTTTAATGCTTTTTGTGTTACATAATCTGTAAGGTCTGGGTTTACTTTTTTTACAAAAGGCATCGTGTTATACTTGCTTATAATGGTTTTCCAAGTTTTGTCTGCACCTACTTTATCAAAAGATTTTTTTATTACAGGGTTAAACTCTTTATATAATTCTTGATTTGTTGTTGTTTTTAAGTAAGTAGTAGCGGCTTTGTCATCGTTACTCATTAAGATGTTTTTTACATCTTTAAAGCTCATGTTTTTTATGGCACTTACAAAAATAGGTGTTGCAGTTTTTACGGCATCTTCGGCAGCTCGGTTTAGCATTTTTACACCATCATCAGCAAGGCTAGAAAGTCCTATGCTTCTAAGGGTTTTATCTACTTTTTGTAGCTCTGAAGGCATTAGTATTTTTACCGCTTTATTTTTGTAGAAACCATCGGTTTTAGTCAGTTTGCTTACTTCTTCTTTTATCCCTTTGTCTAGAGCTTCTTTGAGTCCTTTGCCTATTTGTTCATTGCTCAGGCTTGTTGTTCCTTGGGTTAATGCTTCTGCTTTTTTGAGTAGTTTTCCAAACTGTCCAAAAGAAACTTGACTGCTAAGTAATACGAGTAAAATGAGTGCTTTTTTCATAATGTTATTTTTTTTAATGAATTTATATTCCTGCTATTGTTTTTATTTCTGTTATCATGCGTTCTGCCAAAGCTACTGCCTTTTCTTGCGAAGTGCTTTCGGTATAGATACGTATTATAGGTTCTGTATTTGATTTTCGCAAATGTACCCATTCCGTAGGGAAATCTATTTTTACGCCATCTATAGTATTTACATCTTCATTTTTATACTTGTTTTTTATTTCCTCTAGAAGTTTATCAACATCTAGTTGCGGTGTAAGCTGTATTTTGTTTTTGCTCATAAAGTAACTTGGATACGTTTTTCGTAATTCACTTACTTTTTGTTGCTTATATGCTAAGTGTGTCAAAAACAATGCCACACCTATTAATGAATCTCTACCGTAATGTAATTCGGGGTCTATAATGCCGCCGTTTCCTTCTCCACCAATAACAGCATTAACGGCTTTCATTTGTTTTACTACATTTACTTCGCCTACGGCACTTGCATAGTATTTTCCGCCGTGTTTCTCGGTAACATCACGCAAAGCTCTTGATGACGATAGGTTAGAAACCGTATTTCCTTGTCTTTTGCTCAATATATAATCTGCAACAGCAACCAAAGTATATTCCTCGCCAAACATTGAGCCATCTTCACAAACTAAGGCAAGACGATCTACATCGGGATCTACTACGATACCTAAATCGGCTTTTTCTTTTTGTACAAGTGTAGCTATGGCGGTTAAATTTTCGGCAAGTGGTTCTGGGTTGTGAGGAAACTCGCCATTAGGTTCGCAATATAGTTTTATAGTGCTTACGCCTAGCTCATCTAACAAAGCAGGAATAGCAATTCCTCCTGTAGAGTTTACGGCATCTACTACAACTTTGAATTTTGCTTTTTGTATTGCTGCTATATCTACTAAAGGATGTGTTAATACCTTTTCAATATGTGTAGCAATACCTGTTTTGCTTTTTTTGTATTTTCCTAAGTTATCTACTTCGGCAAAGTTGAGGTCTTTACTTTCGGCTAATGCTAATATTTTTTTACCATCATCAGCATCAAGAAATTCGCCTTTTTCGTTAAGTAATTTTAAGGCGTTCCATTGTTTAGGATTGTGGCTTGCGGTAATGATTATTCCACCTTGCGCTTTATGATGCGTTACGAGCATTTCTACAGTTGGTGTTGTAGAAAGTCCAAGGTCTATTACGTCTATTCCTAAGCCTATAAGTGTGTTACATACTAAGCTGCTTATCATTTTGCCAGAAATACGAGCATCACGTCCTACGACAACAGTTATGGCTTTGTTTTTTATTCTTGCTTTTACCCAAGAGCCGTAAGCACTTGCAAATTTCACCGCATCTAGTGGTGTTAAATTCTCACCTGTTTTTCCGCCAATAGTTCCTCGTATTCCCGAGATTGATTTTATAAGTGTCATAATTGTTCTTTATATTTTTGTTTTTGCTCTTTTAATTTTGCTTTTCTTTTTTTGCGTGCTGATCTTCTGGATTTTCGCTCTTCTTTGCTAATAGAAATACCAAATAATTTGTCCATTAATTCTTTAAATGTTTCAAAATCTACATGATAGGAGAGTCCTACACCTTTAGTATAACCAATGTCAGTACTAATATTACTATAACGTAATTCATTTGGTTTGGTAAATACTGTAGCACGGAATGTGCCATCTTCATTGATTAAAAACTCCACTTTAGCATCTCCTACAGTTTGTGCTGTTTCTCGTTCGTTTAATGGTACTGCAACTTTACCGTTTATAAGTACACGATCGCTTATTTTGGTTTCTATTTTTACACCAAGTGCTCTTTTCCGTGTTATTGTTGGGTCAGTTTTTTCACTATTTTGCAAATCAAAACTATAATTTATACCAGCAAGATTTCCACTAAATACTTTGTCTATTATACTGTTTAGTTTTTCGGTAAGATTTTCGGTTATTGCATCTCCAGCAGATAAATTAGAATTGTCTTTTTTAATAAAATAACCTAATGATAATAAAGCGATGGCTTGCTTATCTTTTTCGTCTTTACTAGCTAGTTGGTATTCTAATTCGGTAGTAATACTATTATCATTATCAGGAAAATTAATATCAAAATCTATTTTGGGATGTAGTAACTGCTCGGTTAATTTTATAATAACTTCTACAGGTATTTTTTTATTAATTGTAGGGTTTTCTAGTAATACAAAAGGGTTTTTTAATGATTTGTAAACGGCTTCTATGGCAAGTGTCGCTTCATACGGGTTTCCGTCCCAACTAAGGTAACTGTCTTGTTTTACATCAAAAGATTTGTCTATTAAATCAAAATATCTAAAACGATACGTACCTTTATCTACCCAAAAATCACCATACATATTAAAGTTTCCATTAGTGTTTATTTGTAAGGTAAGGCTCCCAGTACCATTTCCTTTTAGGTAACTTCCATTTTCTTTGTCTATTACAATTTCTACCGTAGCATCTGGTGTTACGGCAAGGTCAAAGTCAAGTTGTAAACCTTTATTTTCTAAAGTAACTTGTTCTTGCTCTTTTTTAGGATTGTTCTGAGCTTCTTTTTCTTGAGAACTTACAAAATGGATTAATGTATCATCATCCAAAGACTCTACATCGGTTAATGGTATAACAAATTCGGTTCCTTTATTAGTTTCTGCTGTTACATTAATGTGTAATTGATCTGTTAATCCTTTAAAACTTGCTTTTCCTTTTATAAAAGCTTTTCCATAATATAACAGTTCGCCATCTTCATCTTCTTCGGTATCTAGCATAAGTAAGTTATCCGAATTAATGCTTAAATCTAAATACCAAGATTCAAAGTTTTTATGCGTAATTGTACCTTGTAAAATTCCTTGTGTTTTTTCTTTGAAATCAGTAATTTGTATTTGCTGAAAATCAAAAACTTGATGATGTAGTTTTACTAAAGAATGGTTTGCTATATCATAATCTACATTGAGATACGGTACATAAATACCGCCATTATCTATAAACAGATTTCCTGTAATATTAGGATTTTTGAACAAGCCAGTGATGTTTACATTACCATCTAAATCACCTCTAATATTTTCTAAAACTCCTGCGCCTAAAGCACTATATGGGTTTATTAGAAAATCATTAAATTTAGCGTTAAGGTTAAGTTGATTTGTTTTAGATTCAATATCTAAAAAACCAGTAATATCTAATGATTTTTTATTGTTTTTCGTAACGCTAGCTGCTACATTGTATTTGCGTAAGCCTTCAATACCTTTCACTTGAAGCAATACATTTCCTAATGAAATATCATTGATATGCAAATCACCGACTGTTATATCTGCACTAGGTTTAAAAACACCATTTTCTTGTTTCAAATGGGCAAAACCATCTATTTTTCCTTTGAAATATAAGCTATCGGCTTGCGGATAAATATTTTCTAACAATACATTATTAATATCAAGTTTAATGTCTTTTTCAAATTTACCTTTAGAAAATCCAGCAATACTAATGCGTTCTTGCTCATACGAAAAATCTATAGGATTGATATGTAATTCCTCAGTATTTGTATTATAGGTGATTTTTGCATTTTTGAGTTTTTGCTCATTTATAATCCAAGGTTTATCACGAATAGTGATGTCTGATTTTTTAAAGCCTAATGTTAAATTGCCTAAAGAATCCATTGTGTGATATAAACTTAGCTGGTAGCGGTCACGTTTTTTTATGCCGCCAATAGCATCGGTTCGTAGGTATAGCGTGTCATTAAGTGTTACATTAACCAAGCTTAAATCTTCAATGGGATAATCGCCAATTTTACTGTTTGCTATGGTTAAAGCGGTATTATATAAAGGAAATTTATTATCTATATCTAGTTTTATTTTTTTAAAAGATTTGTCTTGATAACTCAAACTATCTGATTTGAATGTGAATTTCAAGCTGTTGTTTTTACCCTTTATTTTTCCTCGAAACTGCGTGTTGCTAGCAATTTGTAAGTCAGGGAAAAAGATGTTTGTTATCTTATTGTTAAGCTTAAAATTAAAACTCATATATTGTCCTTCTGTAATAGCTTGCGGCTTGTAGTTGCTATAAATACTTCCAAAGGCATTGCTAAATAACTTATAGACATCATTAAAAGAGAAAATACCTGAGAGTCTCCCTTTTACAATTTCATCAGAATCTACGGTTATAATACGTTTTTTATCTTCAAAATTAGAAATAAGATGGAATGATTTGAAAGCATGTGTTCCGTGTTCATTACTGTAATTGAGCGATTTAAAATGAACAATACCAGCAATGTTGTCAATAGTATTACCTCGTAATTTAGTGTTTATTTCTCCTTTGAATATTGCTAGGCTATCCCGTGTTACAAAATGTAGTTTGTTTAAGTCTGCATAAGCTATTTTAGTTTTAAAATCTAATAAATTCATTTTTTTAGAAAAATCTATCAAACCTACAAAATCAAGTTGGGCATTTTTATCTTTTGAATGGAGTTTTCCATCAAATAATTTATCTTTTATAACACCATCTAATGCAATATTTTTATAACGATAACCATTGTAGTCTACGCTAGCAATATTACCTTTAAATTGTGTATTTAAATATTTTTTTACAAAACCTTGCCCCTTTACAGAAGCCTTAAAAGTAATTTTACCAAGAGCTTCGTTCTTTAAGAATTTGCGAATATTAAAATTATTAACTGAAAAATCACCTTCATAAGATGCCTTGTCGATATTGTTTATGTTGTTAATTTTTAGCTTAGAAATAACAGTACCAATAGCTGTAGTCAAAGTCATGTCTGT
>CAYPAK010000002.1:7925-14755 GCA_964408665.1 uncultured Flavobacteriaceae bacterium
TAGATTTACTTTATCTGTAAAGTGCTTTAGGTTTTTACGTTCATAATCAAAAACGATATTCCCTTGTAGCTTAGATTGTGCTGTTGCTAGTGCTAAGTTGTCAAAATGCATTGCAGTACGCGAATAGGAAAAATTAGTTTTCATTTCAGTCACTTCAAGACCGCTTTGGTCTTTAAAAGCAAGTTTACTTATATTCAAAAACACTTTAGGACCGCGTATTTTTAGTGTTTCACCATCAAGGTTTAATTGCGTGAAATCTAGAAATATGTCATCACTAATATTCTTATCTAAATACTTAAATTCACCATTAATAATATGTACGTTTTGGCTAGACATCTTAAATTTAGAAACATAATCTTTAGGCTTGCTAGGATCATCAAAACGCGCTACAAAAATATCAAGATTAGAATTGCTACTTCCTTTTTCTTGATCTATGTATAGCTTCATACCATCAAAGGTCATAGGGCCAAAAGTATAATTATTGTTCAGAAAGTTTTTGGCTGTTTGTAGTGATGTGCGTATTTCTGATACAAAAATAAGGGTATCTTTTTTATAGTCGCGTATGAGCACATTTTTAAGACCAACATTTCCTAAATAAGAAAAATCTATTTTTGCTACTTGTATGTTGGTATTGTAGTCATCATTTAGTCTTTTGGTAGCTTTATTGCCAAAGTAAGTTTGCACCGAAGGAATAGAAAATATAACGAATAACAGAAGAAGTACTAAAAGAAGTACTAAAATAATCCGTTTAAATATTTTCCAAATTCGTTTGATAAGCTTTAAAATATTAAATTTGCACCATTAAATAAAAACAGCTTGCAATTTGCGTGCCTAAAAGTATAAAATGAATTCCAAAAATACAATAATTTTAGCTATTGAATCTTCTTGCGATGATACGGCTTGTGCTATTTTAAAAAACGGTAGTATTTTGTCTAATATCGTTGCAAATCAGGCTATTCACGAAGAATATGGCGGTGTAGTTCCTGAGTTGGCCTCACGTGCACACCAACAAAATATTGTTCCAGTGGTACAAATGGCGCTTCAAAAAGCGCAAATAAGCCTAGAAGACGTCAGCGGAATAGCATTTACACAAGGGCCAGGGCTTATGGGTTCATTACTCGTAGGTGCTTCTTTTGCTAAATCATTAGCCTTGTCATTAAATAAGCCTTTACTTGCTGTAAATCACATGGATGCTCATATTTTGGCACACTTTATAGACCAAGAAGGACAAGAAAAACCACCTTTTCCATTTTTATGCTTAACCATAAGTGGCGGACACACGCAAATAGTAAAAATAACAGACTATTTTGAGATGGAAGTCTTGGGGCAAACACGTGATGATGCCGTAGGAGAAGCCTTTGATAAATCTGCCAAAATACTCGGTTTACCTTATCCTGGAGGTCCTTTGATAGATAAATATGCGCAAAAAGGAAACCCAAAATCATATACTTTTACCAAACCTAAAGTAGGCGATTTAGATTTTAGTTTTAGCGGACTAAAAACAAATATATTGCGTTTTGTAGAAAAAGGGGTTCGTGAAAATCCTGATTTTGTTCAAGAAAATTTAGCCGATATTTGTGCTTCTATACAATATACTATTGTTAGTATTTTGATGGAAAAAACTAAAAATGCAGTAAAACAAACAGGTATTAAACATATCGCTATTGCTGGAGGCGTTTCTGCCAATTCGGGCATACGAAAAGCCTTGAAAGATGCCGAAAAAACAAAAGGATGGAAAACCTATGTTCCTAATTTTGAATTTACCACAGACAATGCTGCTATGATAGCCATAGCAGGATATTATAAATATTTGGGCAATGATTTTGCAACAATGGAAACCGTAGCAAAAGCCCGATTTTAAAACTGAAAACGATGCAATTATTTTATGCTGATACGATAAATGACACCTTATCAAATTTTGTTTTCGCTAAGGAAGAAAGCCGTCATATAGTGCGTGTTTTGCGTAAAAAAACAGGCGATATACTCTTTGTAACTGACGGAAAAGGGCAACTTTTTGAATTGCAAATCACCGTTCCTAATGATAAAAAATGCATAGCTGAAATAAAATCAGTAAAAAATCAAACGTTTACAAGAGATTATAAAATTCATGTTGCCATAGCGCCTACAAAAAGTAATGATAGGCTCGAATGGTTTTTAGAGAAAGCAACTGAGTTGGGTGTTGATGAAATAACACCTATTATCTGCCAGCAATCGGAACGTAAAGTGATAAAAAAACCACGTTTAGAAAAAATAATTATTGCTGCTATGAAACAGTCCTTGCAGTTTACCTTGCCAAAATTAAATGATGCGATTTCCTTTGCCGAATTTATTAAAAAACCATACGATGATATTCAAAAATATATAGCACATTGCGAAGATGATAATAATAAACAAACATTAAAAAACCTTGTAAAACCCCAAGAAGATGTACTAATACTTATAGGTCCTGAAGGCGATTTTTCAACAAAAGAAATAAATCAAGCTTTTACTAATAATTATCAAGCAATTAGTCTGGGAAATACACGCCTTCGCACCGAAACAGCAGGAATTCAAGCTGTAGCAATGGTGCATTTTGTAAATGAATAATGTGTTAAAAGTAACGAGGGATTAGCAGAAAGAAAACATTAAAACATCAAGCTAAATTTAATTAAATATATCACATCAAAAAAAAACGGCACTTGTATTTTATTTAGATATAATCAAAAATATAGTATCTTTGGCTTATAATTAATTAGCACAATGAGAAAATTTGTATTTTTTTTAGTATTAATGACCATGTTTAGTGTCAATGCGCAACAAATTGCCTTACTCAAATATAATGGAGGAGGTGATTGGTATGCTAATCCTACGGCATTGCCTAATTTGGTTGCTTTTTGCAATAAAAATAACAATACAAAACTCGCAACCACTATTGCAACGGTAACGCCGTCAAGTGTTGATTTGTTTAATTATCCTTTTGTGCATCTTACGGGTCACGGTAATGTTGTTTTTTCTGATGATGAAGCTGCAAACTTACGAACCTATCTTCAAGGTGGTGGTTTTCTGCATATTTCTGATAATTATGGAATGGATAAATACATCCGTCAAGCAATGAAAACAGTTTTTCCTGATTTAGTCTTTCAAGAAATACCTGCTACACACGCTATTTTTCATCAGCAATACGATTTTGATAAAGGCTTGCCTAAAATTCATGAACACGACAATAAAAGAGCTCAAGCATTTGGCTTGTTTTATAAAGGAAGAATGGTTTGTTTCTATGATTATGAATGCGATTTAGGTGATGGATGGGAAGATGAAGAAGTGCATCACGACCCGCAAAACATTAGAGAAAAAGCCTTGCAAATGGGAGCGAATATAATTAGTTATATTTTTAATAATTAAGAACAGATGACAAGTAAAGAATTAGCAAATGGTATATTACGAAGTATAGGAATAGTGCTTCTTGTGCTCTTTGTGCTTTGGTTTTTCTATAAGATACAAGCTGTTATTGTTTATATAATTATTGCAGCAATTATTGCATTATTAGGAGCGCCAATAGTTCGGTTTTTTAATAAAAAATTAAAATTTCCCAAAATGCTTGCAGTAGCAACTACAATGGCATTTTTTATTGGCTTTTTAATTTTGATATTCAGTATGTTTGTACCTATTATCACGGCACAAGGGCAGAATTTAGCCTTATTAGATATCAATCAATTTGAAGCTAATTTTCAAGTAATCGTAGCGCAAGTAAATGAGTATTTGATTGGGCATAATATCCATATAATGGAGAATATAAAAATTGCCGAACTGTTTTCAAATCTCAATTTGAGTGCAATACCTGATTTTTTAAACACCTTTGTAGCTGTTTTAGGAAACTTTAGTATTGGCTTGTTTGCCGTGCTATTTATCTCTTTTTTCTTTTTGAAAGATGAACGTCTATTGCATAATGCGGTATTTGCTATAGTTCCCGATAAAGATGAAGCGCGCTTTACAAAAACATCAGAACAGATAAAAACAGTATTAACTAAGTATTTTTCAGGATTGGTGTTGCAACTCACCATATTGTTTGTTATTTATAGTGTTGTTTTACTTATTTTTGGCGTAGATAATGCTATAATTATTGCATTTTTAGCTGCTTTGTTAAATCTTATTCCTTATGTAGGACCTCTTATTTCTATGGTGCTTATGGTGTTGTTAACGATGACTTCGTATATTGGAGCAGATTTTCAGCAGGTAATTTTACCTAAAAGTATTTATGTGGCTTTAGGGTTTCTCTTTGCACAATTAATAGATAATTTTGTGAGCCAACCTATTATATATTCCAAAGTAGCAAAATCACATCCGTTAGAAATATTTTTGGTAATACTTGTTAGTGGTTCGCTATTTGGCGTTGTTGGTTTGGTTGTTGCTGTACCTGCATATACCAGTTTAAAAGTGATTTTAAAAGAGTTTTTCTCGCATTACAAAATTGTTCAGAAACTAACCCAATCACATTAATTAGTTTTGAATAAAGCTTTATTAAACCCCAAAATTCAAGCATTTATAGATGCAAATTTACAAGTAGATTTACAGCAACTTATCCTTAAAGGAAGTCCGTTTGAGCAAATTAGTATTCAAGAGTTAGCTAGTCAAATAGAGAGCAAACGAAAAGCAAAAAGTAAACTACCTACTTGGTTTAATACAAAAGAAATTTATTATCCGCCAAAAGTTTCTATAGAACAAACATCTTCAGAAATCACTGCAAAATACAAAGCAAGTATTGTAGCGAAAGGCGATACTTTTTTAGACTTAACCGCAGGATTTGGTGTAGATAGTTATTGTTTTGCTCAAGTTTTTAAAAATGGTATTCATTGTGAATTAAACACTTCATTATCTCAAATTGTTGCTTATAATTATGATAAATTAGCTGTAAAAAATATAAAAACTGTAGCACAAGATGGCTTAGTTTATTTAAAGGATGGTAACGAACTTTTTGATTTGATTTACATTGACCCTTCTCGCAGAAATGCTACAAAAGGCAAAGTTTTTCTCTTGGAAGATTATGAGCCAAATGTGATTGAGCATTTGGACTTTATTCTTACAAAAACAAAACAAGTACTTATAAAAGTATCGCCACTTTTAGATATTAGTCAAGTGCTAAGTAGCTTAAAAAATGTTGTAGAAGTACATTGTGTGGCTGTAGCAAATGAAATGAAGGAGTTGTTGTTTTTAGTAAAAAAAGATGCAACAGAAAGCCCAAAAATTAAAGCTGTAAATTTCACTAAAAGTGAGCAAGAATCGTTTAGTTTCTCTTGGGAAAAACAGTTTGATATTAGTTACGCAATGCCCAGAAAATACTTATATGAGCCTAATGCTGCAATTTTAAAATCAGGAGCTTTTGAAGCTGTTGCTGCACATTACAACATGGCAAAGTTGCATAAACATACACATCTTTATACAAGTGATGCATTACTAGAATTTGCAGGAAGACGTTTTGAAATACAAGCCGTTTTAAAACCTAATAAAAAAGAATTAAAAAAGCTATTAACAACCAATAAGGCAAATGTTACTAAGCGAAATTATCCGCAAACTGTAGCTGAAATTCGTAAAAAATTCAAGCTAAAAGATGGTGGCGATAGCTACTTGTTTTTTACAACTTTATTAGATGATACTAAAAATGTATTGATTTGTAAGCGAATTTAATCATAAAATACGTACTTTGCATTAGCAAAAAAATAACAGATAATGCGACTAAAAAAACACTTGGCTTGGGCTATAATTTCAGGGCTTTTATTGGCTATTTCTTGGCCTACTTACGGCTTTCCTATTTTTCTTTTTGTAGCTTTTGTGCCGCTTTTAGTCTTGGAGTTCTTCATTAGAAATAGTGATGAAACCAAAAAAGGACGCAAAGTATTTTGGTATAGTTACCTTACTTTTTTGGTTTGGAATACTATTACCACTTGGTGGGTACTTAATTCTACTGTTTTTGGAGGTTTGTTCGCTTTGTTTGTAAACTCTTGGCTTATGGCAGTAGTTTTCTGGACGTATCATCAAGTAGCAAAACGCACTAAATTTAATTATAGCTTGCTATATTTTGTCTTTATTTGGATTTCCTTTGAAAAATTTCACCTTTGGTGGGATTTTTCATGGCCTTGGCTTAACCTAGGTAATGCATTTGCATCATATAATTCTTGGGTGCAATGGTATGAATATACAGGTGTTTTTGGCGGTTCGTTATGGGTGCTTTCGCTTAATGTAATTGTTTTTAAAAGCTATATTCATTATATAAAATCAAAAAACAAAAAACAGTTTTATAAAGCATTACTAAAACCTGCTTTACTTATTATTATACCGATATTGATTTCCGTTTTTATAAAAATTAATTATAAAGAAACAGGAGAAAAAGTAAGTATTATTGCCGTGCAGCCCAACCTTGACCCATATAAAGAAAAATATGGTAAAAAGAACTTAGATTTAGCAGAAGAAGCACTTGCATTAGTGCAAGAACAAATGGATGATGAGGTTTCGTATATGTTGATGCCAGAAACATATTTGTCGCGTTCTGCGGATATTACACGTATGTCTAATTCAAATGTCAATGTTGTTTTTCATCAATTTTTTAATAAATATCCGAAGTTAAATATTATTACAGGAGCAGATTTAATACGTTGGTATCGCAAAGGAAATCACATTCCAGAAACGGCTAATAAAATACCTAAAAAAGAAGTTTGGTATGATTTGCATAATGCAGCAGTACAATATAATAAAACAGGAATAAGTACGTATTTTAAATCTAAACTTGTAGTTGGAGTAGAAAATGTACCTTACCGCAATATACTAAAACCTATACTTGGCGAACTAATGATAAAACT
>CAYPAK010000002.1:14855-17611 GCA_964408665.1 uncultured Flavobacteriaceae bacterium
AGTAAATATGGCGATATTATTGCTCGTTTAGCTATTTTAATGGCTATTTTATTGTTCTTAGGTGCTTTTGCTCGTAAGAAAAATGCTATTTCATAAAGGCATTATAGTCACGGATGTAATCTGTTTCGTTAAAAGTGCCAGAAGATAAGACTAAGCATACACTTCCTGATGAAAAATTACCTAATTCACGCCAGATGTTTGTTGTGATTAGCAAGCCTTCATTAGGTTTGTTGAGCATTACGGTCTTTTTATTTCCAGCTTTGTCTTGAAGAGTTACTTCAAAACTACCACTAAGTGCTATTAGGAATTCTTCTTGTTCTTTGTGAGAATGCCCGCCACGAAAAGCTCCAGAAGGCACATCAAATAGGTAGTACACCCGCTTAAAATCATAAGGAAAAACGCCGTGTTCTAAAACACCTAAATTTCCTCTTGGGTCAGTAATGGTTGGTATTTTTATGATTTTGCAGTCCGTGATTTTATGCATGATTTAGTGCTTTGTATTTTTGTATTCCTGCTAAGGCTATTTGCCATTTTTTTGGTGCTTCATTAAATGAAATTCGCTTTGTTCTCAACAAGAAAAACAACATTTTTATAAGCCAAAGATACACTAAATTTTTATGAAATTTGTAGTTTAGCGCTGCTCTAGCATATAAATGTTTGTCGCTTGCTACTTGGTCACTAGAAGTTTCAGGCGGATGTGTACCAATAGTTTTTTTATAAAAATAGGGCATTTGAAGTTTTGAGCTAACTTCTTTTAAAAAAATATAATTTTCTGAATCTTCAAAAGTAGCTCCAAGTCCAAATTGTTCGTCAAAACGAATGTTATTAGCTATGATTTCTTTGCGGTTTATTGCTATTTCAGGTGATAATATTTTATTTAATTGCTTATGAAAGCCATTTTTAGCTGGATAATTCCAGAAAAGATTACCATCAGTTGTTTGCGTTTGAAAAGTAATGACAGCAGCATTATTTTCTTGGAATGCTTTTTTAATAGTTGTTTCAAAACCGTTAAGAAAAATAACATCATCATCGGCAAAAAGACAGATAGTGCTTGTAGCGTGTTCTAAAGCTAAATTTCTACTTTTAGACAAACCTTTCTCAAAGCTATTAATGACTTTTATATGCTTGGAGTTACTTTCTAAAACGGTGTCTTTATCCGTTTGATTTACAATTAGCAGTTGCAGTTGCTCATAGCCATCTGGAAACATGTTTTTTAAAAAATCAAGATTATTGCGATGCATTGTTGCAATTAGAATTTCGATATCATGTTTTTTATCCTGCATTTATTGTATCTTTGATTTTACAAATATACTATAAATTTAGATGAAGATATTACTAGTTGGTGAATACAGTAAATTACACAATTCTTTAAAGGCAGGATTGCAAGCTTTAGGACATGAAGTGCTGTTGGTTTCCTCTGGCGATATGTTTAAAAACTATCCAACCGATATTTCGTTAAAACCAACAGTAACTACAAGTTCTTTTTTGTATTATATTAGAAAAATACTATTTCGATTGTTTAAATACGATATGGTTACTACAGAAAAAGGCTTGCGTTTTTGGTTTCATAAACCGAAATTTAAAGACTTTGATGTGGTTCAATTAATTAATGAATACGCCATAGAAACACATCTTTCTTGGGAAAAGATATTTTTAAAACATCTTTTTCAAAATAATAAAAAAGTATTTCTCTTAGCTTGCGGAGATGATTATATAACGAATAATTATTATTTAAGCGGTAAAATGCGTTATAGCGTTTTAAGTCCGTATCTCAAGGATAAATCACTAGTAAAAACTTATACATATTCTTTAAAATATGTAAGTAAACCCTTCAAAAAATTACACGATTTTGTTTTTGAACATATAAACGGCGTTATTCCTTCGGATATGGATTATGCTATTCCGTATAAAGGTGTAGCTAAAGCCTTGCCGATGATTCCTAATCCTATTAATTCTGATGAAATACCTTTTAAGCCTTTAGAAATTACCGATAAAATAATTATTTTTCACGGTGTAAATAAGATGAATTATCTCAAAAAAGGAAATAATTTAATAGATGAAGCATTAGCAATAATTACAGAAAAATACAAAGATACCGTTACTGTTATCCGTGCAGAAAGTGTGCCGTATAAGGAGTATATAGCACTTTATGAGAAAGCACATATTGTAATGGATCAGGTCTATGCTTTTGATCAAGGCTATAATGCGCTAGAAGCTATGGCTAGTGGAAAAGTAGTTTGCACAGGGGCAGAACTAGAATTTGAAAAGTACTATAATTTAAAGGAAAAAGTAGCCATTAATTTACTACCTGATGTTTGTGAAATAGTAAAAACATTGGAGCAACTTATAGCTGATAAAAAGGAGTTGAGAGCTATTGGATTGCGCGCAAGACGTTTTATTGAAAGGCACCATGATTACAAAAAAGTAGCACAAAAGTATTTAGATACTTGGACTAATAACTAAAAAAAGGCTGTTGTAATATTACAATAGCCTTTTTTATAAATTAAAGAATGTATTGATTATACATTTTCTCCTTTCATCATTTTATTCCAGTATAAGTATGGAAGTATGTATTTTTTAAGCATCCAAAGTCTCCAATGTTCTTTAGAAGAATCAGAAATCATTAATGGGAATTGCTTTAGTTTTGGGTCTGGAGCAAATACATTACCATAAGTAAATTCAGCAAGTACCATTTTACCATAACCTGTTACTAATGGACAAGAAGAGTATCCGTTGTATTTTTTATCAGTTAATGA
>CAYPAK010000002.1:17711-22066 GCA_964408665.1 uncultured Flavobacteriaceae bacterium
TTTTTTACCTTCATTATCTCCAGAAATCACTACACACCCTCCAGCAGAAACATCTTTGCCTATTTCGTACCAAGCAATTTGGTTTTTAGCATCTACTTCTACTAGTTTGTGATGGAAACGAACGTTTATATCTTTTCGGTCAATAATTTTCATTAATGTTTCAGCAATAGGTTTAACCCCAAAAATAACAGAACCAGGTGTAGCAAATACAATATTAGTTTTGTCTTTTACACCACTTTTTCTAAAATGGTCTTCTGCCAAATACATAATTTTTTGAGGTGCTCCACCACATTTTATTGGCGTAGTTGGTTGTGTAAACAACGCTGTTCCTCCTTTGAAGTTTCGTAACACGTCCCAAGTGTGTTTTGGGTCAGTATAGTTACTACAGATTACGCCTTTGTCTAATCCTTCTGCAAGACCAGGAACCATGGTAGGATCTATTTTTATACCAGGTGCTACTACAAGGTAGTCATAAGTAAAACTATTACCTTCTACTGTTGTTACTTTATTATTGTCTGCGTCAAATTTACTGGCACTTTCTTTTATCCATGTTACTCCATTAGGAATAAGTGAAGACATTGGGCGTGCTGTTTTGTCATAATCATAGGTGTTTGCACCAACAAGTGTCCAAGCAGGCTGATAGTAGTGTGTGTCTGCAGGATCTATGATAGCAATTTTTGTACTAGGGCTTTTTTTGTGTAATTGGGAGGCAACCATTATTCCAGCTGTTCCAGCACCAATTACCAATACTTGATAATGTGAACTCATAATAATTTTGATGTTTTTATTGATTATTTTGCACGAATTAACAAAAAAAAATCGGATTATACAAGTGTAATCCGATTTTTTTGTATGTGAGTGTATTTAAATACCAAATACTATTAGCTTATTTAAGTTTATCAAATAATTTTTCCATTTTTTCCATTTCTTCGGTTGCTAGTACCGCATCTACAAGGATACGCCCACTATGCTCGTCAGTGATTATTTTAGTTCGTGTTGCAATTTCTAATTGACGCTGTGGTGGAATAGTAAAATATGATCCAGAAGATGCATTGCGCTCTATAGGAACTACAGCAAGTCCATTTCTTACACTAGTACGAATTCTAGTGTATGCTTTTAGTAAGTGTGCATCTATAATTTTGCCGTATTCCTCAGACTTTTTAAGCAAAGCTTGCTCTTCTTTTTCTGTTTCTGCAAGAATGTTTCCTAATTCTTCTTTTTTGTGCTTTAAATGGTCTTCTCTAGCGCTTATTTTTTCGCTAAGTCCAACAATGGTTTTATCATCTCGCTCTACACCATCCAAAAGTTCTTTCTTGAAATTTATTTTAACGTGAAGCTCTTTAATAAGTTTCTCGGCATGTTCTTTTTCTAACTCTTGATATTCTACCTCTTTAGACAAGGCATTGAATTCTCTGTTGTTACGAACATTTTTTTGTTGCTCAGTATATTTTTTAATTAAAGCGTCTGCTTCAACAATAATGTTTTTCTTTTCTGCAATATTATGCTCAAAATCAGCAATATCTGCTTCTACTTTTTCAAAACGTGTTTTAAGACCTGCTATTTCGTCTTCTAAGTCTTCTACCTCTAGAGGTAGTTCGCCACGTAATCTTTTAATTTCGTCTATGCGTGAATCTATTAGCTGTAAGTCATATAATGCTCTTAGCTTATCTTCTACGGTGAGTTCTTTCTTTTTTGCCATTATTAAAAATAATTGATTGGATTTGTTATTTCTTCTGATAAAATAACCGCAAAAGTAGTAAATTTTTTGTTAAGATACCTTACAATTAAGTTTTTTGTGAATTGTTCGCTCTCATAATGTCCTATATCCATAATAACAAGCTTGTTTTCAGCCTGATAAAATTCATGATATTTAAAATCTGCACTGATGTAAACATCGGCACCATGCGCTATGGCATTTTTTATTCCAAAACTTCCAGAGCCGCCTAAAACAGCTACTTTTTGTATCGTTTTGTTTAATAAATGACTGTGTCTTATGCAAGATACATTCATTTTTTCTTTAAGATAAATTAAAAAATCACTTTCATTCATAGGTTTTTTTAGCTCTCCAAGCATTCCCATGCCTATATTCGGCTCGTTTTCGTTTTTAGGGATTAATGTTTTATAATTAGTAAGTCCAAGGGTTTTACAGATTTCGGCAGAAACACCATTAGGCATATTATCTAAAGCAGTATGCATGCTATATATTGCAATACCGTATTTTATAGCTTTTAATACTACTCGTTCTACATAATTGTTTCCTGTTATCTTTTTTAATCCGCCAAAAATAATAGGATGAAAACTCACGATTAAATTACATTTTTTTGCAATAGCTTCATCTACTACGTTCTCTAAAGTGTCTAAAGTAACGAGTATTCCTGTTACTTTTGAATTACTATCTCCTACAAGTAAACCTACATTATCAAAGTCTTCCGCATAAGATAATGGAGCTAATTGTTCTAAATAATTACTAACGTCTTTTACAGTCATATTTTATATTTTGCTCAAAAATACAGAAAAAAGATTATATTCGCATAATGATAGCATTATTACGTAAAATAGCCAAGCCTTTTTCACTACTTTATGGTGGAGTTACTACTGTTCGTAATGCGCTCTATGATAAAGATATACTTAAAAGTACCCGTTTTGATACACCTATTATTAATGTGGGAAATCTTTCTGTGGGTGGAACAGGAAAAACGCCACATATTGAGTATCTTGTGCGTTTGCTTCAAGATAATTATCGAGTGGCAACTTTGAGTAGAGGTTATAAACGTAAGACTAAAGGTTTTTTGCTTGCTGATGAAAATGCTACTGTTTTAACTATTGGCGATGAACCGTATCAATATTTTCAAAAATTTAAAAAAATACAAGTTGCTGTTTGCGAAAAACGCGTTGAAGGTGTAAGAAGACTATTGTTAAATAAGAATAAGCCTGATGTTGTTCTTTTAGATGATGCCTTTCAGCATAGACAAATACAAGCAGGATTGACTATTTTGCTAACACCTTATAATGATTTATTTGTAGATGACAGTCTGCTGCCTTCGGGTAATTTGAGAGAGTCTAAAGTAGGCGCTGCAAGAGCGCAATTAATTATAGTAACTAAATGTCCTGCGGTGCTTAGTGAAAAAGAACAGTTTGAAATCGCGAAGAAACTAAATGTACAATTAACACAAACCGTTTATTTTTCTACAATTACGTATGATACGTTTATATATAATAAAGTATTAGAAAAAATAGCCCTGAAAGATTTGTTTGGTAAAAAGGTGACTTTGGTTACGGGTATAGCAAATCCAAAGCCATTACTGTCTTTTTTAGAGGATAATAAAATAGTTATTAACCATTTGGAATTTTCTGACCATCATCATTTCTCAAGTCAAGATATTTCCGTAATTTTGGAGGCTGAAAGTTCGGTAATAATTACTACAGAAAAAGACTTTATGCGTTTGAAGGATAAAATAAAGACTAAACTGTATTATTTACCAATACAAGTAGCTATTATTAATAATGAAGTAGATTTTAATTTAAGAATAAAAAAATATGTGGAACAAAGTACAGGAAACCGTTAGTTATTTAAAAAATATAGTAAAAGAAACACCTGTTTATGGTATTATTTTAGGCTCTGGTTTGGGAGATTTAGTTGATGAAGTAAAAATCACACATACTATTCCTTATGAAGAAATTCCTAATTTTCCTGTTTCTACAGTAAAAGGACATAAAGGCGCTTTAGTTTTTGGTTATATAGGAGAGGTGTTTATTATGATGCTTCAAGGGCGCTTTCATTATTACGAAGGCTATACAATGCAAGAAGTTACTTTTCCGGTGCGTGTTATGAAACAATTAGGTATTAACCGTATGGTAGTTTCAAATGCAAGCGGTGGTGTGCGTTCTGATTTTGTTGTAGGCGATGTAATGCTTATAAAAGATCATATCAATCAGTTTCCAGAGCATCCACTTCGTGGTCATAATGATGAGCGTTTTGGGCCTCGCTTTGTGAATATGAGTGAGCCTTATGATAAAAAAATGATAGCCAAAGTAGAAGCAATAGCAGCAGCAGCAGGTATTGCTGTTAAGAAAGGTGTTTATCTTGGTTTGCAAGGCCCTACGTTTGAAACTTTAGCAGAATATATAATGGTCAAAAATCTAGGTGCAGATGCTGTAGGTATGAGTACTGTTCCTGAAGTTATAGTTGCTAAACATATGAATATGGAATGCTTTGGTATATCTATAATTACTGATATAGGTAGTGAAGATGAAATAGGCGAAATAAACCATCATGAAGTGCTTGAGGCGGCAAATGCGGCAACTCCTAAGGTGTCAAAATTAGTAAGTGAATTGATTAAACAGTATTAATTTTA
>CAYPAK010000002.1:22166-26595 GCA_964408665.1 uncultured Flavobacteriaceae bacterium
TTTTTAGTAGCGAGAGGGAGATTTGAACCCCCGACCTCCGGGTTATGAATCCGACGCTCTAACCAACTGAGCTACCTCGCCATTTTTTCAGAATGCAAATATAAGTAGATTTATATTTGTGTACAAACAATTCTTTTAAAATAATTAAAAGTATTACTTTGTAGCTTTTGCTAATGTTAAAAAATAAAATTAACCTACTGTAAATAAGTGCTTTTATCCAAATAGAATTAATACTAAAATAGGGACTAGTAATCCTAAAAGAGTTAATTTCCAGCCACTTTTTTTAAAACTATACTTTCCTCGTGGTAATAATAGCCCTGTTATGGCAATTATAATAAGCGATAGTGCAAAAATATCAGAGTAGAATACCCAAAAATCATTTGAAAACTTATGTAGGAATAGGCTATGACCAATTATAGGTACTTTTCGTCTGTATTCAATAGTACCTACACCAAGAAAAAAATTCAAATCTAAGATAGTATTGTCTTTAAAAAAGGCGCGTAATTCATTATTTCTTATTCGTGAACCTAAAAATTTACTATTTGGGTAATGTTTTTTAGCAAAAGCAGCTATTTTAGCTTTAGAATTAAAATCTTCCATATTCACTGGAACAGGTATTCTAAATTCCTCAGTTTCGTAGGTGTAATTCGTTTTCACTTTCCAAGTTTCACGATGATTGTTCAAAATTCCTGAAAAAGCAAATGAAATAATTAGTCCAACGTAAAAAAAAGCGAGATTACGATGAATTGTGCGCTTGTCAAATTGCATGTTATTTATTTTTAGTTTGATACAAATGTATTAAAATTTTAGAAAATTATTCTAGAATAATTTTATTTGGTTTTTTAAATAAAAAATACTATATTTAACGCAAATTTATAATGCAATGGATAAAATAAAATACGAAATAGAATTTTCGGTGAATGTTTCCCCGCAGTCACTGTATGAATATATAGCTACGCCGTCAGGTTTATCTAAGTGGTTTGCAGATAATGTAAACTCTCGAGGTGAAAAATTTACATTCATTTGGGACGATAGTGAAGAAGAAGCAAAATTAATAACCAAAAAGAAAGACTCTTTTATTAAATTCAAATGGGAAGACGATGATCAAAAAGATGCTTTCTTTCAGCTTTTAATACAAGTTGATGAATTAACCAAAGACGTATCGCTTATAATTACTGATTTTGCAGAAGAAGATGAGATAGAAGAGTCTAAGCAGCTTTGGGGAAACCAAGTTGGCGAATTAAAACAGCTTTTAGGTGCTGTTTAATCTAAAAAATAATTTAATTTAGCTCCGAATATAATTCGGAGTTTTTTTATGATTAATTTTAATGGAAATGTAGTAAGTGAAGCAACAGTTTCACTACAAAACAGAGCGCTAAATTACGGCGATGCACTTTTTGAAACGTGTAAGGTAGTAAACGGTAAAATCCTTTTTTGGGAAGATCATTATTTTCGCTTAATGGCAAGCATGCGTATGCTCCGTATGGAAATACCAATGGCGTTTACTATGGAATTTCTAGAAGCAGAAATTATAAAATTGCTACAAACACAAAATGAAACTGCTTTTAGAATAAAACTTTTGGTTTTTCGTAATGATGGCGGATTTTTTGAACCAAAAACGCATCAAGTTTCCTATTTTATTACTGCTCAAGCATTAACTGAAGCTACTTTTGAACCAAAGACTAATTATACGGTAGATTTATTTAAAGATTATTATACCAATACAAGTTTAATAAATACTTTAAAAACTACAAACAAACTAGTCAATGTATTGGCAAGTATTTATGCAAAAGAAAACACATTAGATACGTGTCTTTTAATCAATGATAACAAAAACATTACCGAAGCAATAGCTGCAAACCTGTTTTTGCTAAAAGATAATATTATTAAAACGCCGCCTTTGACTTCTGGTTGCTTAAAAGGTGTAATGCGAAAACAACTTATTAACCTCATAAATAGCGATAAATCATTGGTATTAGTAGAAGGAGATATTTCACCTTTTGATTTGCAAAAAGCAGATGAATTGTTTTTGACCAATAGCATAATAGGTATTCAGCCGATTACAAAATATCGTAAAAAAGTGTTTGAAACAACTGTTTCGTCTAAACTATTAAAGCTGCTTAATTCCAGTTTGGATCACTAGGCGCATTAGCCCAAATAGCATATTTTTTACCTAATTTTTTGATAAAATCTTTCCAAATCACTTGATTGGCTACTGCTAGAATATTAGGAAATTTATTAGGGAAAATAGCCCATGAATTTTCTGTTACCTCATGTTCTAGTTGCCCAATTCCCCAGCCAGAATAACCCAAGAAAAACCGAATATCATGAGCGGCAAGTTGTCTGTTATTTAGCAATGAAATAATTTCTTCAAAATTACCGCCCCAATAAAGCCCTTTTGAAATAGCTACACTTCCTTTGATTAAATCAGGTTTATTATGGATAAAAAATAAATTATCCTGTTCCACAGGCCCACCATCATACAAGGTGAATGCCACGTTGATTTCAGGTATAATGTCTTTGGTGGTAATATCAAGCGGTTTGTTTAGTACAAAGCCTACGCGACCTGTTTCTGTTTGGTCAGCAAGCAAAATAACTACGCGGTTAAAACTATAATCACTTAGTAAACTTGGTTTGGCAACCAATAAATTCCCTTTTTCAATGCTTGTTTTCATCTTAGTGCATATTTTTGAGGGTAAATGTAAGTAATCATAATTAAATACGTCAATAATACTATCAAAAAAAATGATATTAATAGTATAGTATAAAAAATTTAAAGTAGTACTTTTGTTAAACAATAAAAAAATAAAAATTATGTCAGAAAATATAGAACGCATTAAATGTTTGATAATAGGTTCAGGTCCTGCGGGGTACACAGCAGCTATTTACGCAGCACGTGCCGATATGAAACCTGTTATGTACACAGGAATGGAGCCAGGCGGACAGCTTACTACAACTACCGAAGTAGATAATTTTCCAGGATATCCAGAAGGAGTAGATGGTAATCAGCTTATGGAAGATCTCAAAAAACAAGCCGAACGCTTTGATACCGATGTACGTTTTGGTTTAATTACTAAAGTAGATTTTGCTACTGAAGCAGGCGGAATTCATAAAGTTATAGTAGATGGAACAACTACTGTAGAAGCCGAAACAGTAATTGTAGTTACAGGAGCAACTGCTAAGTATCTAGGTTTAGAGAGCGAGCAACGCCTTAAAGGTGGAGGAGTTTCTGCTTGTGCTACCTGCGATGGTTTCTTTTATAGAGGGCAAGATGTAATAGTAGTAGGCGCTGGAGATACCGCTGCCGAAGAAGCTACATATCTAGCCAATATATGTAACAAAGTTACTGTACTTGTGCGCAAAGACTATATGAAAGCGTCCAAAGCAATGCAAAAACGTGTAGAAAATACCAAAAATATTGAAGTAATGTTCAATACCGAGATTGATGAGGTTCTTGGTGAACAAGTTGTAGAAGGAGTTCGTGTTATAAATAATCAAACTAAAGAAACGACTGTTGTACCTGTTACAGGTGTATTTATAGCGATAGGACATAAACCTAATACCGATATTTTTAAAGGTATTTTAGATATGGATGAAACGGGTTATCTTATTACCAAAGGGAAAAGTACCAAGACAAATATCCCAGGTGTTTTTGCTGCAGGAGATGTGCAGGACAAAGAATACCGACAAGCAATTACCGCTGCAGGAACAGGATGTATGGCTGCTTTAGATGCGGAACGCTATTTGGGTTCGTTAGAATAAAATACTTTTATTAATTATTGTAAAATGTCAATAATTAGAAAATTACAGGCTATTGAGTTATGCTTAAATCGCCCTACGAATGTTCTTGCGTAAAACTTACAACGAAGAAGCGTGAAAAATGAAATCTGTTTGAGTTTTTGTGAGGCACGAACAAAGGCGAGTTATTTTATTTTAGCTTCGAGGTAGTTAAGTTTAGCAAGGTTTTCGTAAGGCTAGATTTTTTTGTTACTTTTTTCATCAATGGAAAAAAGTAAGAGGATCAAAAATTCATTTAGAATAGAATTTAAGAAAAAATGATGAAAAACCGCAAAGAACAACTTATCAAAGCATTAAAAATCACTGCTGTACGAAGCAGTGGTGCAGGAGGGCAGCATGTAAATAAAGTGTCTTCCAAAATTGTATTGCGTTTTGATTTGTTAAACACTACGGTTTTTAATACTGATGAAAAAGCACTTCTCAGAGCCAACTTAAAAAACAAATTAAGTGCAGAAGACATGCTTATTATTTCTAGTCAGGCTACACGGTCACAGCATAAAAATAAAGAAATTGCTATTGAAAAACTTATTGATATGCTTACTGTCGCGTTAAAAGTAAAACCCAAACGTAAAGCCAGTAAACCGAGTAGAAAATCTGTAATAAAACGCTTAGAGAAAAAAGCCAAACATGC
>CAYPAK010000003.1:0-6396 GCA_964408665.1 uncultured Flavobacteriaceae bacterium
GCATTTGCAAGCTCTCAAAACTAGCTGTATCTTTGTGAGGTTAATCAATAATAAACTCATGTCAAATTTCAAATACGGAATAGATAAACTCACCCTAAAGAAAATTATAGCTTTAGGTAACAATACACTACAAGGAACATTAACCGATAAGGCAAAAACACAAATCACTTCCTGCAGAAAAAAAGTAGAAACTATGGCTAATGGCACTAAGGCTGTTTATGGTATAAACACTGGTTTTGGCCCTTTGTGTGATGTACAAATAACGCCTCAAGAAACTAGTAAGCTACAAGAAAATCTACTTATAACCCATGCCGTTGGCGTAGGAAATCCTATTGCAAAAGAGCTCTCTAAACTCATGCTTATACTCAAAGTTCATGCTTTAAGTCAAGGTTTTTCGGGTATTCGCCTAAAAGTGGTAGAACGTATTTTGTTTTTTATTACTAATGATTTAATTCCTGTAGTCCCTGAGCAAGGTTCTGTTGGTGCTTCGGGAGATTTGGCACCGCTTTCTCACCTCTTTCTACCTTTACTTGGCGAAGGCGAATTTTGGATTGATAATAATATCGTTCCTGCTAAAGACATCTTAAAAAAATACAATTTAAAACCGATACAACTACAAGCTAAAGAAGGTTTAGCATTAATCAATGGTACGCAATTCATCTTGGCACACGCTGTGCTAGGATTAGACAAAATGCACTATTTATTAAATCTAGCTGATGTTACAGGCGCTATGACTATAGAGGGCTACCAAGGAAGTCAGTCACCATTTAGAAAAGAATTACATCAAATACGTGCTTACAAAGGCAATATAAAAGTTGCGAAACGTATGCGAAATTTCTTTAAAAACTCAGAGAATATGCAAACGCACGGTGCTTGCTCACGCGTGCAAGACCCGTATTCTATGCGTTGTATTCCACAAGTTCATGGCGCTTCGCGTAATGCCTATTTTCATCTTAAAAAATTAGCAACTATTGAGATGAATTCGGTAACTGACAATCCTATTGTACTTAGCGATACCGAAGCGATTTCTGGAGGAAATTTTCACGGTCAGCCGCTTGCTATGGCATTAGATTATGCAGCGCTTGCCGCTGCTGAGCTCGGAAACATATCAGACCGAAGAAGTTATTTACTACTAGAGGGAAAGTATGGCTTACCACGACTACTTACCGACAAAGGTGGTTTAAACTCGGGTTATATGATACCGCAATATACTACCGCAGCTTTGGTTACCGAAAACAAATCCTTGTGTTTTCCGCCTTCGGCAGATAGTATCCCTACTTCGTTAGGTCAAGAAGACCACGTATCTATGGGAAGTATTTCGGGACGTAAATTTAATCAAATATTAGGTAATTTAGAAAAAATACTTGCCATAGAGCTGATGTATGCAGCGCAAGCAGTAGAATTCAGAAGACCGCTTAAAATGAGTGATTTCCTAGAAAAAAATCACACAATAATACGTGAAAAAGTAGCTAAACTAGAAGAAGATAGAATCCTAAAAGATGATATTAATGCGATGATAGCACTTGTTAATAATAGAGAAATTTTAGTATAATTAATGAATTTGCGTTAAGGATAGCAGCGGCATCCTTTTTTGCGATAGTTATCGCAAAAAAGATATAGCGAATAGCCTGCCCGAAGGAACGCCCAAATAACTATAAATTATGACATTCAAAGAAGAAATACTACAAGGAATTCCTAGCCAATTACCTCCAAAGAGAGTTTATAAAACCACCGGGATAAATCGCGCTCCAAAGCGTAAAGATATATTGACTAAGGAAGAAAAACAGCTTGCCATACGCAATGCATTGCGGTATTTTCCTAAAGATTGGCACCACGAATTGGCAATAGAATTTGCACAAGAATTACAAGATTTCGGGCGTATTTACATGTACCGTTTTAAACCTAATTATGATTTGCATGCAAGACCAATAACTGAATATCCTGCACAATCACAGCAAGCAGCAGCGCTAATGCTAATGATACAGAACAACCTAAATCCTGCCGTAGCGCAGCATCCTGAAGAACTCATTACTTACGGTGGTAATGGAGCGGTTTTTCAAAATTGGGCGCAGTATCTCTTGACTATGCAATATCTCGCTACAATGACCGATGAGCAAACGCTACATATGTATTCTGGGCATCCAATGGGATTATTCCCTTCGAGTAAAGATGCACCACGAGTTGTAGTAACTAACGGTATGGTTATTCCCAACCACTCCCAACCTGATGATTGGGAAAAATTTAATGCGTTAGGCGTTAGCCAATATGGTCAAATGACAGCAGGATCGTATATGTACATAGGCCCTCAAGGTATTGTGCACGGCACTACAATTACCGTTATGAATGCTTTTAGAAAGGTGCTCAAACCTACCGAAACACCTAAAGGAAAAATATTTTTGACCTCTGGACTTGGCGGAATGAGTGGCGCTCAGCCTAAAGCAGGAAATATTGTAGGTTGCATTACAGTAATTGCCGAAGTCAATGAAAAAGCTGCTCGCAAAAGGCATAAGCAAGGTTGGGTTGATGTTTTAGTTGATAATTTAGCTGATTTGGTTTCCCGTGTAAAACAAGCACAAGCAAATAATGAAGTGGTTTCTATTGCTTATATTGGTAATATAGTAGCAGTTTGGGAACACTTTGATGAAGCCGATATATTTGTACATCTTGGTTCCGACCAAACTTCACTGCATATTCCTTGGACTGGCGGCTACTACCCTATTGATACTTCGTATGAAGAAGGTAACCGCTTGATACGTGAAGAACCTGAATTGTTTAAAGAAAAAGTGCAGACAAGTTTAAGACGCCACGCTGCGTCAGTAAATAAGCACACCGCAAAAGGCACCTATTTCTTTGATTATGGTAATGCTTTTTTATTAGAAAGTTCACGTGCAGGAGCCGATGTAATGGCTGCTAATAGTATTGATTTTAAATATCCTTCGTATGTACAAGATATTTTAGGACCTATGTGTTTTGATTATGGTTTTGGCCCTTTTAGATGGGTTTGCTCTTCGGGAAACCCAGCAGATCTAGACAAAACAGACCAGATAGCAGGTGATGTATTGCAAGAAATAATGGCACATTCGCCTAAAGAAATACAACTTCAAATGCAAGACAACATTACGTGGATACGTGATGCTAAAAAAAACAAACTGGTTGTTGGCTCGCAAGCACGTATTTTATATGCCGATGCCGAAGGGCGTGTAAAAATAGCCAAAGCCTTTAATGATGCAGTAAAAAATGGTGAAATAGGCGCGGTGATTTTGGGTAGAGATCATCACGATGTAAGTGGTACAGATTCTCCATACCGAGAGACCTCAAATATCTATGATGGTAGTAAATTTACTGCAGATATGGCTATTCATAATGTAATTGGCGATAGTTTTCGTGGTGCTACTTGGGTTTCTATACACAATGGCGGAGGCGTAGGCTGGGGCGAAGTGATAAATGGTGGTTTTGGCATGCTTTTAGACGGTTCTGATGAAGCCGAAATTCGCCTAAAAAATATGCTTTTTTATGATGTAAATAACGGTATAGCACGTAGAGCTTGGGCTAGAAACGAAGAGGCACTTTTTGCTGCTAAACGCGAAATGGAACGAACACCTAAACTAAAGGTTACCTTGCCTAATTTGGTAGATGATAAACTGCTAAATAATTTATTTTAATGGATATACTTTTTAAAAATATAAAGCAACTTGTTCAAGTACGTGAAACACCAATTGATTTTGTCGCTGGGAGTGCTATGAAAACATTGCCTACACTAGCTAATGCTTTTTTATTGGTAAAAGATGGCTTAATTGCTGATTTCGGAACAATGGCAGCTTGCCCAGAAATAGCCAATATAAAAACTATTGACGCTACAGGAAGCGTCCTTATGCCTTCGTGGTGTGACTCACACACGCATCTTGTTTATGCAGGCAACCGTATTGATGAATTTGTAGATAAAATAAATGGTTTATCTTATGAAGATATAGCCAAACGTGGCGGTGGAATACTCAATTCTGCTAAAAAAATGGCAACTATTTCTGAAGATGAATTGTATGAAGAAAGCGCTATTCGTATTGAAGAAATTATAGCACAAGGTACAGGAGCAGTAGAGATAAAATCAGGTTATGGGCTAAGTCTTGATGCAGAACTAAAAATGCTGCGCGTTATTAAGCGCTTGCAAGCTAACTATCCAATAGCTATAAAAGCTACGTTTTTAGGCGCGCACGCTATTCCAGAGAAATATAAAAATGACAAACAAGGCTATTTAAAACTATTAGCTAATGAAATAATGCCTATTATAGCCAAAGAAAAACTAGCAGAATATGTAGATATTTTTTGCGAAACAGGTTATTTTTCTGCCGAAGACACCGAGTTTATACTCCAAGAAGGAAAAAAACATGGCTTAATACCTAAAATTCATGTAAATCAGTTTACAAGTATTGGCGGTGTGCAAGTAGGTGTAAAACATCAAGCCCTATCGGTTGACCATCTGGAAGTATTAAGCGATACCGATTTAGAAACGCTAAAAAACAGTAAAACAATGCCTGTGGCTTTGCCAAGCTGTTCTTATTTCTTAGGAATACCTTATACACCTGCACGAAAAATACTTGATGCAGGACTACCACTAGCTTTAGCAAGTGACTACAACCCAGGTTCTACACCAAGTGGTAATATGAATTTTGTAGTAGCAACAGCCTGTATCAAAATGAAACTAACACCAGAAGAAGCTATTAATGCAGCTACAATTAATGGTGCTTATGCTATGGGATTAGCAAAAGAATTGGGTAGTATTACCGTAGGTAAAAAAGCAAACCTCATACTTAGTAAACCAGTACATTCTTATGCTGAAATACCGTATAATTTTGCCACAAACAAAATAGAAAAGGTTTTTATTGAAGGAAAAACAAAATTATAATTACTTAATTATCAATATATTATATTAATAATTATTTTTTGGCACGACTATTGTAATTAGTATTCATATAAACACAAAATTATATCGTTATGAACACTTTACTAGCACAATACGAAGAAGCAAAATTAAAAGCTAAAACATTAATGGCTAAAGGAAATCTTACTGGATATTTTCAAACTTTAGTAGAAATAAATGACTATAAAAAGCAGTTGCAATTATTATCGTTTGCTAACTAAACCAACTGTGCTCGTATAGCAGCGGCTGTTTCTTCAAATTCGGTTTTGCTAAAACGCAGTTTTTTACGAGAAATATCCATATCACCAATAGTATTTATAGGAATAAGATGTACGTGAGCATGTGGCACTTCTAGCCCTATTACACTCATCCCAACACGATTGCAAGGAATAGCTTTTGCTATAGCTAATGCTATTTTTCGGCTAAAAAGCATTAATTCTTGATAGGTTTCTGTATCTAAATCAAATAATTTATCTACTTCTTGCTTAGGAACTACCAAAGTATGTCCTTTTGCTTGAGGAAATATATCCAAAAAAGCAAAAAACAATTCGTTTTCTGCTATTTTATATGAGGGTATTTCACCTTGAATTATTTTAGTAAAAATAGTAGCCATTAATTAACGAGAAATTTCTAAAATTTCAAATTCTATAATTCCATTTGGCACTTTTATTTCGGCGATATCTCCTACGGATTTCCCTATCAAACCACTACCAATAGGTGAAGTTACTGATATTTTTTTCTGTGCTAAATTGGCTTCTGCTTCTGCTACTAAAGTATAGACAAGTTCCATACCATTAGCTTTGTTTTTAATCTTAACCGTAGAAAGTACAAGTACTTTTGAGGTGTCTAAATCAGAATCATCTAGTATTCTTGCATTACCAAGTGTAGCTTCTAGTTGTGCAATTTTTGCCTCCAACATGCCTTGCGCATCTTTAGCAGCATCGTACTCGGCATTTTCAGACAAATCTCCTTGATCTATAGCCTCTCCTATTGCTTTAGATATTTTAGCGCGCTCTACATTTTTCATTTGATCTAGCTCGCTTTTTAACCTGTCGTAGCCTTCTTTTGTAAGATATGATACTTTATTCATAATTGTTTCGTTTATATTAATAGTTGGTATATTTAACCAACAATTCCCTAGCTAAGGCAGGGAATCTTAATACAAATATACGATATTTTATAAATATTATTATATATTGCGTTGATTTTAATTAAAAAAACATGAAACGTATTCTTTTTTTACTAATAACACTAACACTTTGGGCTTGCCCTTCGGACGATGGTTACACTAGAAACCCTTATTTGCAACAAACTAGTTTTAGCTATGATATCAATATGAATTTGCCTGCATATAATGCGTTGCAATTCCCTAGTAATTATGTGATTTTAGACAATTTAGGCATTAATGGTGTTATTGTATTTAACACTGGTTCGGGTTATGTAGCTTTTGAACGTAGTTGTGCCAATCATAGCTTGCAATC
>CAYPAK010000003.1:6496-11579 GCA_964408665.1 uncultured Flavobacteriaceae bacterium
CTGGTTCGGGTTATGTAGCTTTTGAACGTAGTTGTGCCAATCATAGCTTGCAATCATGCTCTCTTTTGACCGTTAATGGATTAGAAGCCACTTGCCAATGTAATGACGCCACAAAATACAGTATTTATACTGGGCAAATAATTAATGGATCAGGAGATTATGGATTGCTTGCTTATAGCATTCAACAAAATGGAGATATGCTACGAATAAGTAATTAAATATAGTTTTAATGAAATATCTAAACATTTTAGCTCTCGCCCTATTAATCGTTATTTCATGCAATAATGATATAACCGAAGAAACGACTGAAAGCCCTACATTACTCTTTAAATCAGGCTTTGAAAGTGGTGTATATATAGATAGTGCCATTATGCCTAATAATGAAGATTACCGTTTTTTAAGAGGTACAGACGCCGAAACAGGTTTTAGCTGGCCTATTGATATTTTAGGCGCTAGCGAAAGTGGCATCCATTATATTGCTGATGATAATCAGCAAGCTGTTTATAGCGAACTGCAAACGGTTATAGGTCATAATGGCAATACAACTAAAGCTTTGTTCCAAAAAGAAAATTACCAAATACCTGGATATACACAGTGTCCGTATGAAATATTAAACATTACTGAAGGAAGAACAGATTTATATATAAAATATTGGATGAAAATAGACAGCAATACCATGAGTGCAGACTCTTGGCGTGTTTTATTTGAATACAAAACAAAAGATTATGCTTTAGGAACAGGGTTTAGGCTTATTTCTTATATTTATAAAGATGCTACAGGAAATCCATATTGGCATTGGCAAGGCGATGCTGATCCGCAAAATCCAGTTTGGGAAATAGACAACCGTAATATACCTGTACCAAGAGATGAGTGGTTCAAAGTGGAATATTTTTGGCATTGGAGCGAAGGTAATAATGGGCGTGCTTTGTGGAAAGTGAACGACCAAATTGTAGGTGAACATTTTGGCGCAACAACTAGAAACAGTAAGCCTATAGATTTTATAATTCTTACACAAATCTATGGCGACAGCAATCCTAAACATCAATGGATAGATGATATAGAGATTTGGGATACTATACCGTATTAGGCTTTTAACAAGGCTAATAAATCGGTATTAAAACTTTTTACATTAGCTAATTTTCCGAAGAATTTTTTATCAAAAGTTTCTACTTCATGCAAAGCTTTTTTTAATATATCAAAGCCTTTGGGTGTTAATGATACTAATTTTGCGCGTGTATTTATTGGATGTGGTTTACGTGTTAAATACGCTTTTTTCTCTAATGTTCGGATGATATTAGAAGTCATCATTATATCTACATCTGCCTGTTTTGCAATGCTGATTTGTTTTACTTCTTCTCCTTGCATCAGCAACCATTGTGTATTAGCCAAAATTACAAACTGTGTATGCGTAAGATTAAAAGGTTTAAGGCATTTTCGTATTTCACGCTGCCAATAATTATGTGTTTTCCAAAGTAATAACCCTGTAGATTCTTGAGGAGAATCATATTTAAAAATTGATTTTTTAGTCATCTTTTAATAGCATTTTTGTTTGTATTAATTCAAAATCTTGTTTATTTATTTCAAGCAATCCATAGCGAAACGGATAACCCCAATGTTTTTTGTTTTGTATAAAACTCAAGTCATTTATCAAAGGACGTATGGCAGTTTCTTGACATGCTAAAAAAGTTACTTTCCTACGAAATGGCTCAAAACCTGGAAATTGTTCTACTTGATAGATAATATCATCATCAACCTTAGCAATAGCTGTAAAAAACTGTAATGGCTTTTTATCGTTCATTTCGTTTTTAGAAGAATAAAAAATCACAAAATCTCCTTGTTTAATTCGTTTTAAAGGTGCTGATTTTCCATGGCAAACTTGGATTATTCCCCACGCTTTTCCTTTCATAACATGTGCTTTGCTCACTACTGCTATCCAGTATTTCATCTGCTAGTTTTTAGCTTTAATATAAGAAACCATTGCTTTATATTGCGCTTCGTGCCCTGCTATTATTTTTTTAGCAACTACATTTTTCCACAAAAAAGTAAGCAGTCCTGTCATTTTTATTTCAAGTTTTACAGAAACACCGTCAGGCACTTCTTCCATATAGGTAGCCACTTCCATATCTGCCAAAGGCAAATGCGAAACATCTTTGAACAGGTAAGGCTTGTCAAAATTGAGAATAGCTAATTTTACTGCCTTACCTCCTTTAGGCTTCATTTCAAAAGAAGTACCCGCCTTTACTTCTCCAGAAACCTTTATCCATTCAATATGTTCTTGCCATTTAGACCAATTAGCCACGTCACTGTGTGCATCCCAAAGTACATTAATAGTTGCGTCTTTTACTAGTATTGTTTTTGTTGCTTTATACATCATCATATATTTATATAAATGCAAATATAATATATATGTATATAATAAACAAATTTTAATTGTAATTTAATAAACCGCTAGCGTTGTTTTTTAAATTTATAGCGATAATTATTACGATAAATAGCTGTATTTTTGTAAGCTAATTAAAATAATCATTTTCTAATGAAATACGTATATTTAACAATCATCACGGCAAGTTTATTTTTATCTTGCAAACACGATAAAAAAGGACACGATGCCAAATCTGGCGCTACAAAAATAGTAGATAAAATACATTACGATAAAGAAAAACACTTAGCTAATGTCAAGCAATTAACCTTTGGAGGCGATAATGCGGAAGCTTATTTTGCTACGGATGACAAATCAGTTGTTTTTCAAGCAAAAAATCCTGCTTGGGGCGCAGCGTGTGACCGTATTTACACTATGAATGTAGCTAAACCACTTGGAAAAGATGAAATACCAAAAATGATTTCTAATGGTTTAGGAAGAACAACCTGTAGTTTTTTTATTAATGACAATAAAAACGTAATCTACGCCTCTACACACGAAGCAAGTGCTGACTGCCCTCCTGTACCTAAAAAAGAAGATCACGGCGGCAAATACATTTGGCCAGTTTACGATACTTTTGATATTTATGTAGCCGATTTAGACGGAAAAATCATTAAAAAATTAACTAACGAAAAAGGTTACGATGCTGAGCCTACAGTTTCTCCTCAAGGAGACAAAATAGTTTTCACCTCTACACGAAGTGGAGATTTAGAACTTTGGACTATGGATGTAAATGGCGAAAATCTACACCAAGTAACACACGAATTAGGTTATGACGGGGGCGCTTTTTTCTCTCCTGACGGTAAGAAGTTAATCTTTCGTTCTTCAAGACCTAAAACTCCAGAAGCTATAAAAGAATATAAAGATTTACTAGCCGATGGCTTAGTTATGCCTACACATATGGAGCTTTATGTATGTAACGTGGATGGTTCTGATCTGAAAAAAATAACTGATTTAGGTTCTGCAAACTGGGCGCCGTACTTTCATCCTAATGGCAAGAAAGTGATTTTTTCAACTAATCATCACAAGAAAAAACACGATGGTTTTAATCTATTTATGATTAATACTGATGGAACTGGACTAGAACAAATTACCTACGATGCTATTTTTGATGCTTTCCCAATGTTTTCTTATGATGGCAAAAAATTGATTTTTTCATCTAATAGAAATAACCACGGAACACACGATACCAATCTTTTTATTGCAGACTGGATAGAATAAATCGTTTTAATTTGTATTTTTGAATTATGGAATTTAAAAAAACAACTCAAAATACCGTAAAACGAGGGGCGAAAAAAGCAAGCTATGACAAGAAGGAAATCTATTCAATTTTAGATAATGCTGAAGTATGTACCATTGCTTTTAATGTAGACAACTTACCTTATGCTCAACCTATTAATTTTGGACGTAAAGACAATAAGATTTACATACACGGTTCACTAAAAAACAGGATGACAAACAGCCTTATTGACGCTAAAAAAGTTTGTCTTAGTGTATTTCATCTTGATGCTATGAAACTATCAAAATCTGCTTTTCATCATTCGGTTAACTACCGCTCGGTTGTTGTTTTTGGTACTGTTAAAGAATTATTGACTAATAGTGAAAAGCTAATCGGCTTGGAAGCCATAATCAATCACTTTGTCCCAAATAGATGGGAAAATTGCCGCAAACCTAATGAAAACGAACTAAAAGCCACTCGCGTATTAGAAATTGAAATAGAAACTGCTGTTGCAAAAATTGCAAATACTCCTGTTACTGATAATAAAGAAGATGAAACATTAAATTTTTGGGCAGGAGAAATACCTATTAAAACTATTTGTGAATATCCTGTAGAGAAAGTCTATACTAAAGCTACAAAAGACCTTCCAAAACACCTTTTAGATTTTTATGAAAAACGAAAAAATGGGTTTTAGATTTTTAAACTAAACTTCAGTACAAAATAAGTAAGCAATAGTATCTAGTCTATCTTGTATATTCAATAACAGCATGAACCAAAATTACTTGGGATGCTTGCCCTGGCACAGTAACATTTTGTAAATAATCGCCTTCTATTTTTAATGAATTAGCTGTTAGCTCAGTAACAGTCATTTCACTTGTGCTAGTACCATCATTTAAATTTAGCGTGCTTCCATTTAAAGACCAAGTACCTGCTTGAGGGGCTGCAAAATCAAGCACATCATCTTGGATATCTTGTTCTGTTGGAGGTATCGAAGGATCGCTATAAGTTGTTACAACATGGTATGCTGCATGCATATCGTAAGTACCTGTAAGATTATACGTATTATCACTATTAAATGTAAGCTGTTGGTTTATATTAAAACCAATATATTCCATATGTGTATTTAATGTTACAAAACCATTAATTGTTTGCTCAGAATCAGTGGTTAGGGTGATAGCAGACGTATTCCAAGTACCCACAATATCATCTGATGATGAATTTGACGCTGGTTCATACGGAGTTTCGCAAGACGAAATAGTTAAACCTAAAAATAATAATACCCAGAAGTAATTAAGTTTTTTCATAAGAGTTTTTTTTATGTTGTTGAAGCACAAATATAAAAAAATAGTAATATAATAAATTATTTTGTTTTCATTAATTGATATTTTACTACAGAAAGCAAAATGTAAAGTACTATTATCATAGGAACTGCTATGAATTTAAAC
>CAYPAK010000003.1:11679-17008 GCA_964408665.1 uncultured Flavobacteriaceae bacterium
TACAGAAAGCAAAATGTAAAGTACTATTATCATAGGAACTGCTATGAATTTAAACAATATCAAAAGCACAATACTACTTAGTATAAAAACATAACGTATTTGGTTGCTTTTCCATGAGAAATCACTAAACTTCAAGCCAAACAAACGTATGGAAGAATTAAGCATATAGCTGCTTAGTAGTGTTATAAAAATAAGCACATATTTATTAGCTAATAAATCTGTAATCCAAGCAATATCATTATAAAGAAGTATTAATGGTAATGAAAAAATAAATAAGGTATTGGCAGGCGTAGGCAAACCTATAAAAGAACTTGTTTGATTTTCATCTAAATTAAATTTTGCCAAACGGTAAACCGAAGCCATTAAAATTAGAAATGCAAAAAACGGTAAAAAATCGGTATTAGCCATGCCGTTATATACAAAATTATCATCCCAAGAACCTAAAGATTTTCGAAACAACTGAAACATAATTAAACTAGGCACTACACCACTTGTAACCATATCGGCTAATGAATCTAACTGCAAACCCAATTCGCTTTTTACATCTAGCAAGCGTGCTAAAAAACCATCTAAAAAATCAAAAGTAACTCCTAAAGCAAAAAAGATTGCTGCAATATCATATTTCCCTGCAAGTATGAAAACTACTGCCACTCCGCCACAAAAAGCATTGAGTAAAGTAATAGTATTTGGTATATGTTTTTTTATAGACATCGTTATATATTTTTTGTAAAAATAACGAAATAGCTATTAGCTACCAAAATATTTTGCTATCATTAATTTTTCTTAGTAAATTGCTACACGCTAAAACAAAAGCCCAATGAAAGCATTTATTAATGATAAAGCCTACGAATACAAGCAAGGAGAAACTATTTTAGACTTTGTAAAACGTATTGAATCCGAAGAAATACCAACGATGTGCCAAGACAATCGCCTTGAAAATTTTGGCTCTTGCCGTGTATGCTCTGTAGAGATAGCTAGAGAAAAGGGTGGAAACACCAAAGTAGTAGCTTCTTGTCATACACCAGTAAGCGAAGAGCTATTTATCTATCCACAAACGGCAAAAATTAAAAAATTACGCAAAAACATTGTAGAGCTTATCTTAACCGATTATCCTAGCGACAAAGTATTTGCTGAGCAAGGTAAAAAAGCCACACCATTCCAAGAAACAATAGCTGCCATAGGCATTCCTGATGTGCGCTACCCAAAAGGAGAAAACCACCTTAAGCAAGCTAAAGACACTTCGCATCCATATATTAAATCAGATTTATCACAATGTATAAACTGTTTTCGTTGCGTTCGTGCTTGTGAAGAAATACAAGGCGAAATGGTTTTAGGGATGTCAGGAAGAGGCTTTGCTACAAGTATTATCAAAGGTTTTGATACTACTTTTGATTTATCTGCTTGCGTATCATGTGGTGCTTGCGTGCAAACTTGTCCTACCGAAGCATTAACCGATAAGTTTGAAACCAAAACATTACTCCCCGAAAAAACTGTTCGTACTACTTGTACCTATTGCGGTGTTGGTTGTCAGCTAGATGTTGCTGTAATTGATGGAAAGATAAAAGGAATTCAAGCACCCGAAACTGCCGAAGTAAATCTAGGACATACCTGCCTTAAAGGGCGCTTTGCCTTTCAGTTTTATAATCATCCAGATAGGTTAAAAGAACCTTTAATCAAGAAAAACGGCAAGTTTGAACCCGTTTCTTGGGAAGAAGCTTATGATTTTATCGCTACAAAGCTCACTGCCACAAAAGAAAAATATGGCGCAGATGCTATAGGTGCTATTTCGTCTTCGCGTGCTACGAATGAAGAAAATTATCTAATGCAGAAGTTTATGCGTGCGGTAGTAAAAACCAATAATATAGACGGTTGCGCTCGTGTTTGCCACGCACCAACGGCTTATGGTATGCAAAAAGCATTTGGAACAGGAGCAGCAACCAATTCTATAAATGATTTAGACCAAACCGATGCTATTTTTCTATTTGGAGCAAACCCTACCGAAGCGCATCCTGTAACAGGTGCAAAAATAAAGCAGCTTTTTATGCAAGGCATAACTAGTATTGTGGTAGATCCTGTAAAAACAAAACTAGCCAAATTAGCTAAATACCATTTGCAATTACGCCCAGGAACTAATGTCGCTATACTAAATATGATAGCGCATTATATCATAAAAGAAAATGCCGTAAACAAAGACTTTATAAATAAAAATACAGAGTTTTATACAGCGTTTAAAAATCACGTAATTAATTTAAATATGGACGAACTTGAAACACTTACAGGCGTTTCAAAAGAGTTGGTTCGTAAAGCAGCACTTGCGTATGCTAAAGCTGCTAAAGCCATGGAGTTTCACGGTCTTGGTGTTACTGAGCATTTTCAAGGAAGCAAAACCGTGATGCTGTTATCTAACTTAGCCATGATGACTGGTAATATTGGTCGTCAAGGTGTTGGACTAAATCCACTTCGTGGACAAAACAATGTGCAAGGCGCAGCAGATATGGGCGTTCAACCACATCAAGGCGCGGGTTATATGGATGTAAATAATCCTGAAGTTCAAGCATATTATGCTGAAAAATATAACGTAAAATCAGATTTCCCTACAAAAGAAGGACTAAAAATACCTGAAATGATAGCCGCGGCTTTAGCAGGAAAGTTTAAATTTCTTTGGATAATGGGCGAAGATACGTTAATGACAGACCCAAACACCAATCATATTCGCAAGGGCTTTGAACAGTTAGATGTTTTAGTAGTACAAGAACTTTTTATGTCTGCAACAGCCGAAATGGCAGATGTTGTGCTTCCTGCCGCATCATACTTTGAAAAAGATGGCACCTTTACTAATGGCGAAAGGCGTGTACAACGTGTAAACAAAGTAATAGAACCCATAGGAAACTGCAAATCTGATGGGCAAATGCTTATAGATATGATGTATAAATTAGGTTACGAACAGCCTACAGGAACAAGCTATGATGCTGAAAAAATATTAGCAGAAATAGCCGATGTTATTCCATTTATGAAAGGAATAACACGAGAACGTCTTGGTGAAAACGGTTTACAATGGCCTGTGCAAGAAGATGGCAAAGACAGTAAACTAATTCATAATAATGGTAATTTTAAACGTGGAAAAGGAAAATTTCATCATTTTGATTTTGAAGAAACGCCAGAGCTGGTTGCCCATCGCGATAAATACCCATTTATACTTACTACAGCTAGAATGCTAGAGCATTACAATTCTGGAACAATGACCAGAAGAACAGACAACCAAACTATTCTTGCTAATGATTATCTTGAAATAAACCCATTAGACGCAGGAAAAAAAGGTATTAGCGCAGGAGATACCGTTCGTATATTTTCGGATAGAGGAAGTGTGCAAATACCTGTAAAATTAAATTACACCGTAAAGCCAGGTGTGGTAAGAACTACTTTTCATCAGCCAGAAATTTTTATCAATATGATCACAGGAAATGTGGGCGACAAAGAGACCTTAACTCCAGAATACAAAGTAGTTGCGGTAGATTTTGAATTGGTATAAACTAAAAAATCGCTCAAGAGTCTTGAGCGATTTAATTTAATAACCAAATAATCAATTTTTTATGAAGTATTTTCTCCATTAGATTGAGACACAAAGATACTGCTTATTTTTTATAAAAATAACGCTATAAGTTATAATAGTATCGTTTGAAATTAAAGGCTTTAAAGTGTTTCTTTCAATTTAATTACGCTAGAAGTACTGAATACTGAATTTAACTAGTATGCAATCATTAATCAAAATAAAAACGTACTTTTGCATTATGGAAACTACAAGACAAAAAAAAATAGGCAAACTATTGCAAGCAGACCTTGCAGATGTGTTACAAGGAAGTGTTCGAAAAAATGGTGTTCGAAATTTAATTATTTCGGTAAGTAAGGTAGTTGTAACTACAGACCTTGCCATTGCACGTGTTTATTTAAGCATTTTTCCTAATGACAAACGCGATATCACGATGCAAGGCATTAAAGAAAATCAGCCTTTAATAAAGCATGAGATTTCGCAACGCACCAAGCATCAATTACGTAAAATGCCTGAATTAGTGTTTTTTGTAGATGACAGTCTTGATTATATTGAAGCGATTGACAAAGCCTTAAAAGGAGAAGAAAATCCTGTTTCTAATCCAGAATTATTAATAAAGCGTAAGAAAAAGTAAACTTTGAACGTATCGTTCTACATCGCAAAGCGGTATTTATTCTCTAAGACCAAAAGTAATACGATAAATATTATTTCGCGTATTGCTACCTTTGGTGTTATTATGATATCTATGGCATTATTTGTGGTGCTTGCCACTTTTGATGGATTAAAATCATTTAATTTATCCTTTATCCAACATTTTGATCCTGATATAAAAATAAGTCCCAAGCAAGGAAAATCTTTTATTTTTAATGATTCCTTAGCTCAGGTTTTAAATAGTGAAAATGCTATCGCTAGTTACAGCAAAACCCTTGAAGAGCGTGCTTATTTTAGCTATAGAAACAAAAAAAAATTAGCCAATATAAAAGGGGTAGATAGCCTTTTTTCTAAAACTATCGCTTTAGACTCTACGGTTTATATTGGTAGTTGGTTTAGTACAAAAACTACACATACCGTTGTAGGTTCTGCTATTGCGAATGCGCTTGGTATTGGTATTAATGATTTTAGGGCTTCGTTAGATGTTTATATGCCAAAAGCGGGAAAAGGACAAATAAGCAATCCTGCGAATGCTTTTACTAAAGAAATAACGGTTCCTGTAGGTGTTTTTAATATCAATCCAGAAATAGATAGCAAGTACGTTTTTGCTAATTTACCTTTAGTACAACGTTTGCTTCGGTATAAAAAAAATCAAATTAGCGCTATTGAAATAAAACTAAAAAAGAATGCTAATAGTCTTGAAGTAAAAAAACAACTTCAACAAGCGTTAGGAAACCAGTACAAAGTACAAACGCGTATGGAACTCAATAGCGCATTATACAAAATGCTTAATAGTGAAAACCTTTTTATTTACGCCATAGCGGTACTAGTACTTATTGTAGCATTATTTAATGTTGTAGGTTCTATTATGATGCTTATTTTAGAAAAAAAGAATAATCTAAAAACTTTAAATCACATTGGACTTCCTATGCAAAAAATACGCAATATTTTTTTGTTACAAGGTGTTTTACTAACCATTTTTGGAGGTCTTTTTGGTATTTTATTAGGAATTATCACCGTTTTTTTACAAAAAAAATACAGCTTAGTGATGATTACTTCATACTTACCTTATCCTGTGGAATTTCATATTAAAAATGTAGTAATTGTATTTTTTACGCTAGCAATATTAGG
>CAYPAK010000003.1:17108-20268 GCA_964408665.1 uncultured Flavobacteriaceae bacterium
AAGCGTAGTGATTAAGCAAATTTTTGTAACACTTCTTCAAAAACTTCGTAGAGTTCTTTTCTATCTGTAGTAGTAACCATTTTTAATCGGTATTCTTTAAAATGTGGTATGCCTTTAAAATAATTGGTATAATGCCTGCGCATTTCCATCATACCTACTATTTCATTTTCTTTCCAAGCAATAGATTTTTCCAAATGCCTTTTTGCCATTTGCACGCGCTCGGCAATACTAATCTTAGGCAAATGCGTTCCTGTTTCAAAAAAATGTTTTACTTGTTTAAAAAACCAAGGATTTCCTATGGTAGCACGACCAATCATAGCACCATCAAGACCAAATTCATCGCGCATAAGCATAGCCTTTTCAGGTGTATTTACATCGCCATTACCAAAAATAGGAATATGCATTCTTGGGTTTTCTTTTACTTGACGTATATACTCCCAGTCCGCTTCTCCTTTGTACATTTGTGCGCGCGTGCGCCCGTGTATTGCAAGTGCTTGCACACCTACATCTTGTAAGCGTTCTGCAACCTCTACTATTTTTATAGAATCTACATCCCAACCTAAGCGCGTTTTTACAGTAATAGGCAAACTACTGTGCTTTACCATAGCTTCGCTTAGGCTTTGCATTAAATCCAAATCTTTAAGGATTCCAGCTCCTGCCCCTTTGCTTACTACTTTTTTTACAGGACAACCAAAATTAATATCTATAAAATCGGGTTTTGACGCCTCTACTATTTCTACTGTGCGCAACATAGAATCTAGGTTTGCACCAAAAATTTGGATTCCTACAGGGCGTTCTTCTCCGTAAATATCTAGTTTTTTTACGCTTTTCTTAGCATCACGTATCAATCCTTCTGAAGATATAAACTCAGTATATACCACATCGGCACCTTGCTCTTTGCACAAAGCACGAAAAGGCGGATCACTTACATCTTCCATTGGCGCTAATAATAGCGGGAAATCTCCTAAATCTATAGTACCTATTTTTGCCATAATTATTTTAGTAATAAGATTGCAAAAATAGGTATTTATTTGGTATAATTTTTTAATTTTTTATCTTTGTAAAAAAACCAAATAATCATGAACAGAGCACACCGATTACAGTATTGCAAAATCTGTAATAATCAAAAAATGGACTTAAAAAAAGGGCTTGTATGTAGGCTTACCAATGAGCAAGCCACATTTGAAACTACCTGTCCTGATTTTCTTAAAGATGATATTAAAGCCGAAAAAGTAAAGCAAGAGGCAATTTATAGGACTCAAAACGAAGCTACTGAAGTAGTTGAAGAAAGCAGTGCGCCTTGGAAAACTATACTCTTTGTGATTTTTATAATTATAAAGATACTATTAAGATTAAATAGAAATCATTAATTCGCTTCTCTGATATCTATTAATTTTAACTGAATACTAGTGCGCCCCTGCCACGTATTTTCATCTAACTGAAATACGGCATCAAAGTATTTTTTGTTTTTTATCAAAGCTATTTTATGACCAAGATTAAAGCCAATGGCATCTATACCGTATGCTATTGTTTTATCTATCACTTTTATTTTTAAGTGCAAATCATCAGTACCTACTGTTTTGCCATAGCCCGTGTCTTGCAAGTTATACGCTACAAAAACAGGCTTCATGTTTTTAGGACCAAAGGGTGCAAACTGCTTGATAATTCGCCAATATTTAGGGCTAATATCATCAAGGGTAATTACAGCATCTATACGCTGTTCTCTTGATTTTAATTCTTCTGGAAGTGTGTTTTTTACTACTTTTTCAAAAGCGTTTTTAAAATTCTCGTACTTTTCAGGAAGTAAGGTAAGTCCTGCAGCATATTTATGCCCTCCAAACTGGTCTATATGTTCGCTACAAGCAGCTAAAGCATCATAAACATCAAAGCCACGTACCGAACGAACCGAAGCGGCAAGTTTATCATTGTTTTTAGTAAAAACTACCGTTGGTCTATAGTACGTTTCTATAAGTCGTGATGCAACGATACCGATAACACCTTTATGCCAATTTTCTTGATACACCACCGTACTTGCATTGTTTTCTTCTTCATTGGCTTCAATTTGTTGTAAAGCCTCTGCAGTTATTTGTTTATCTAAATCTTTTCTATTGGCATTGTTTAGTTCTATTTCTTGTGCAAAAGCTAGTGCTGTATCAAAATCGTTTTCTATTAATAGTTCCACAGCAAACTTACCGTGTTTTATCCTTCCTGCGGCATTAATACGTGGTGCAATGGTAAAAACCACATCGGTTATTGTAAATTGTTTTCTTTTTATCAAATGCATTAAGGCGTGTATCCCTACTCTTGGGCTGGTATTAATCACTTGTAATCCCAAGGCAGCAAGCACTCTGTTTTCGCCTGTTATAGGTACTATATCAGCACCTATACTTGTAGCAACCAAATCTAATAGTGGAACTAAATCTAATACATCGCCTCCGTTTTTTTCGTGGAATGCTTGCATAAATTTAAAACCAATGCCACAACCGCTAAGTTCTTTGTAAGGATAGTTACAATCTGGTCTTTTTTGATCTAATACCGCAACTGCTTGAGGTATTTCTTTGCCTGGACGGTGATGGTCACAGATAATATAATCAATATTTTTAGTATTTGCATAAGCTACTTTATCTATGGCCTTAATACCACAATCTAAAGCGATAATCAACGAAAAATCATTATCCGAAGCAAAATCAATACTTTTATAGGAAACACCATAGCCTTCATCATAACGGTCTGGGATATAATAATGAATATTTTCATAAATAGCAGCCAAATATGAATACACCAAAGAAACTGCCGTTGTGCCATCTACATCATAATCGCCATAAATGAGAATTTGCTCTTCATTAGCAATTGCTTTTTCTAATCGTGCTACTGCTTTGTCCATATCTTGCATCAAATAAGGGTCGTGAAGCATCGTGATATCAGGTCTAAAGAATGTTTTTGCAGCTTCAAATGTTGTTATCCCTCGCAAAATCAAAAGTTTCGATATACTTGTAGAAACACCAAGGCTTTCGCTTAATGTATTTACTAATTTTTTATCAGGTTCTTGTTGTAATGTCCAACGCATTTTTTACTTTTTTAGCAGAATAACAAATACGGTTCCTTTGTTTAATTCTGATTTTTTTACAAATATTTTACCTTTATGATAATCTTCTATAAT
>CAYPAK010000004.1:0-8918 GCA_964408665.1 uncultured Flavobacteriaceae bacterium
TTACTACCACTTTTATATACCGCAAGGGGGTCGCCTTTGGCTATATTGTCTAATGTTTTGTTTACATATCCATCACCTAAAATTAAGCGTACAAAGCTGTCATCATTCATTGCAGATAATACGCCTATGGCTACAAATATAAAGAAAAATACAAAAGAAAACAGTATATATCTACGGTATTGATAAAGCAATAACGGTACTTCGGTAGTAAAAAATGACTTGATTCTATTCTTGTCTTCAGGCTTAGTTCTATAAATTTTTTGAAAAGTTCGTGCTGCAAGGTTGTTTAAATAAAGAATTGTCTTACTTTTGGGGTAATAAGTTTGTGCATAAGCCAAATCATTCATTAAATGAATGTATAAACTAGACAATTCATCAGGATTAGTCCTTGATTTGCCAAAGATTTGTGACTCAAATTGGAGCCATTTCTTTTTGTTTTGTTTAATAAAAGCCGCTTCTCGCATAGAAAAACGAAAGTAATTAATATATGAATACTATACAAATAAATACGACACAAAATGTAACTATTTCTTTTAAGTTAGCAGGTTTAGGAGAGCGGATATTGGCTATTATTATAGATATTTTTATACTTTTAGCCTATATGTATTTTGTGAGTTTACTAGCAGATTATTGGGAGGTTAACAAGATAGAAGACGAATGGTCTAAAATTGCGATATATGGCGTGTTGATGCTGCCTGTTTATTTTTATACACTTGTGTCAGAACTGTTTTTTGCAGGGCAAACTGCAGGTAAAAAAGTAATGAAAATACGTGTGGTAAAAATAGATGGTTATCGCGCTTCATTTTCAGATTATTTGGTAAGATGGTTATTTCGCATTGTAGATATTTGGATACTCTTTTTTCTACCGATAGTGGGCGTATTAAGCATTATTATTTCTAAAAAAAATCAACGTATTGGCGGTATTTCTTCTGGAACATCGGTCATTTCACTCAAAAATGATGTAACGATTAATGCTACCTTGCTAGAAAACATAAAAAAAGACTACAAGCCTACTTTTCCAGCGGTTATAAATCTTACCGATCGTGATGCGCAGATTATTAAAAATTTATATAACGCAGCACGAAAACAAAATAATAGAGATACCTTTGTAAAATTACGTAAAAAAATAGAAGAGGTTATCCATATTAAAAAAGACGATGTAATGCGCGATGACAGGTTTATAGCTATCGTATTAAAAGATTATACCTATTATACCCAAGACATGATATAATGATGAAAAGAGCAGACGTTCAACATATAACAATAAATAAGGAGACCAAACGTAAATCTACAGGTAAAACCGAAGAATTTGCTGCAGGAATAGCGCCTAATCTTCGTGGACCTTATAGTACAATGTATGTGCGAAGACCTTGGACTATCCGCCAATATGCAGGTTTTTCTACCGCAGAGGAGAGTAATGCTTTTTACAGACGTAATCTTGCAGCAGGGCAAAAAGGGCTTTCCGTAGCTTTTGATTTGGCTACACATCGTGGTTATGATTCTGACCACGAACGTGTACATGGCGATGTAGGTAAAGCAGGTGTTGCCATAGATTCTGTAGAAGATATGAAAATCCTTTTTGACAGTATTCCATTAGATAAAATGTCAGTTTCTATGACTATGAATGGCGCCGTACTGCCTATTCTTGCTTTTTATATTGTAGCTGCAGAGGAGCAAGGAGTTGATATTGCCTTGCTTGCAGGGACAATACAAAACGATATTTTGAAGGAATTTATGGTGCGTAATACCTATATCTATCCGCCTACGCCTTCGATGCGTATTATTGCCGATATATTTAAGTTTACAAGTGAATTTATGCCTAAGTTTAATTCCATTTCTATCTCAGGATATCATATGCAAGAAGCAGGGGCAACACCAGAAATAGAATTAGCATATACCTTAGCTGATGGTTTAGAATATATAAAAACAGGTTTGGCTGCAGGAATGGATATCGATACTTTTGCTCCGCGATTATCCTTTTTTTGGGCAATAGGGATGAGTCATTTTCAAGAGATAGCTAAACTACGCGCTGGACGTGTACTTTGGGCTAAAATGGTTAAAGAATTTAATCCTAAAAATCCAAAATCATTAGCTTTGCGTACGCATTGCCAAACAAGTGGTTGGAGTCTTACTGCTCAAGACCCGTTTAATAATGTAGCGCGTACTTGCATAGAGGCAAATGCCGCAGCTTTTGGAGGTACACAATCCTTACATACCAACGCCTTAGATGAGGCAATAGCTTTGCCAACTGATTTTTCGGCTCGTATAGCACGAAATACACAGCTTTTTTTACAGAAAGAAACCTACATCACACGCACAGTAGATCCTTGGGCTGGCTCATATTATGTAGAAAAACTTACACAAGATATTATAGATAAAGCTTGGGAGCTTATAGAAGAGGTAGAAACGCTTGGCGGTATGACCAAGGCCATAGAAAAAGGAATTCCTAAGCTACGTATAGAAGAGGCTGCCGCAATAAAACAAGCCAAAATAGATAGCGCTCAAGATATTATAGTTGGTGTTAATGCTTATCAATTAGATGAAGAAGATCCCTTACATATTTTAGAAGTTGATAATAATGCCGTTCGTGAATCTCAGATTAAAAGGCTTAATCATATAAAAGCTACTCGTAATCAAGAGAAAGTAACGCAAACTTTAAAAAATTTAGAGGAAGCAGCACGCTTAGCATCAGGAAATTTATTAGCTTTGGCAGTAGAAGCAGCGCGAGAACGTGCTACATTAGGAGAAATATCCGATACTTTAGAAAAAGTTTTTGGAAGATATAAAGCAACAATTAATGCAATAAGTGGTGTGTATAAAAAAGCAATAAAAGAAGATAAATCATTTCAAAAAGCACAAGAATTAGCCGATAAGTTTGCCGAACTAGACGGAAGAAGACCTCGTATAATGATTGCAAAAATGGGGCAAGATGGTCACGATCGTGGTGCCAAAGTAGTATCAACGGCTTATGCAGATTTAGGTTTTGATGTAGATATAGGGCCTTTGTTTCAAACGCCTCAAGAAACGGCAAAACAAGCCGTAGAAAATGATGTTCATATTCTAGGGGTTTCTTCATTAGCGGCAGGACATAAAACGCTTATTCCTGATGTGATTAACGAGCTTAAAAAATACGGTCGTGAAGATATTATGGTTATTGCTGGAGGTGTTATTCCGCCGCAAGATTACGAATTTCTTTTTGAACAAGGTGTACTTGGTATCTATGGACCGGGAACCAAAATAAGCGATGCTGCAATAGAAATGTTAGAAATTCTTATCCAATCAGTTTCATAAATAGATTTTAAATAATAGCTAAGGCTAATTAATATGGAAGAAAAACGCACACGAATAAATAAATATTTAAGCGAAATAGGTTATTGTTCGCGCCGAGCTGCCGATAAACTTATTGAAGCAGGACGTGTAACCATTAATGGTGAAAAACCCGAAATGGGCACTAAAATAGTAGCTAATGATATTGTACGTGTAGATGGTAAAGTGGTTTCTAGTGCTACAGACAAAAAAATCTATATTGCTTTTAATAAACCTGTTGGCATAGTATGTACCACAGATACACGTGTAGAAAAAGATAATATAATAGATTATATCAATTACCCAACACGTATTTTTCCTATTGGTCGCTTAGATAAACCAAGCGAAGGGCTTATTTTTCTAACCAATGATGGCGATATTGTAAACAAAATATTACGTGCAAGAAACAATCACGAAAAAGAATATTTAGTTACTGTTGATAAAGAAATAACAGCAGATTTTGTAAGCGAAATGTCAAATGGAATCCCTATTTTAGATACCGTAACGCGTAAGTGTGAAGTGACCAAAGTGAGTAGAAATAAATTTAAAATTGTCCTCACGCAAGGCTTAAATAGACAAATACGCCGTATGTGTGAATACTTAGATTATGAGGTAGTTCGCTTAAAGCGTATCCGTATTATGAATGTAAATTTAGATGTTTCTGTAGGACAATGGCGTGATTTAACCGATGCAGAATTAAAAGAAATTCATAAGCTAGTAGCAGACTCATCCAAAACCTATAATTAATTTGGCTAAAGAAAAATGGCATAAGGCACGAAAAGAAATTCAAGGTGTAGCACAGCCCGATGCTACATCTAAAAAAACGATTGCCCATTTTTTAAAAAAGAAACAAAAAAACATAGATACAGCTACTTATATCGCCGAGATTTTAAAAGGAAATACGGTGTTTTTAAGCAAAGCAATCACATTAGCCGAAAGTAATATACAGCGTCATCAAGAAGCGGCAAACACTATAATAAACAGCTGTTTACCTTATGCTAATAAAGCTATTCGCATAGGAATTACAGGAGTTCCAGGCGTAGGGAAAAGCACTTTTATAGAGGCTTTGGGTAATTATTTAATTAAACAGGAAAAAAAAGTAGCGGTTTTGGCTATAGACCCAAGTAGTAGCATAAGCAAAGGAAGCATTTTGGGCGATAAAACACGTATGGAGACCCTTGTGCGCTCTAGTAATGCTTATATAAGACCTTCGGCAGCAGGAAAAACGTTAGGCGGCGTGGCGCAAAAAACAAAAGAAGCAAGTATTCTCTGTGAAGCAGCAGGTTTTGATGTTATTCTAATAGAGACTGTTGGTGTAGGACAGTCAGAAACTACGGTTAGCCAGTTGGTAGATTTCTTTTTATTATTAAAACTGGCAGGAGCAGGAGATGAACTGCAAGGTATCAAAAGAGGTATTATAGAAATGGCAGATTTAATAGTGATTAATAAAGCCGATGGCGATAATAATATTGCCGCAAAACATGCTAAGATGGCATTTACTAATGCCTTACATTTATTTCCGCCAAAAGCCAATAATTGGACGCCAAAAGTACTTACTGCAAGTGCTTTACATAATAAAGGTATAACCGAAACGTGGGCTACAATAATGGCATATCTAGCGCTTGTAAAAGAAACAGGTTTCTTTTATGAAAAACGCAATTCACAAAACGAATATTGGTTTGAACAAACTATTAATGAGGGGTTAAAGACTATTTATAAAAGTGATAAAAAACTTGAGGCATTGTATAATGTAGAACTAAGTCATGTCAAATCAAATAGTAAAACGCCTTATGCAGCAGCAAATGCACTATTGGCACAGATTAAAAAATAACCTAGTTTTTTTATTATAAAAGTGCTATAAAAAAGTATATTTGCCTTACTATTTTTTTACAAAACAAATATGAAGAAAAAATTAATACCAGCTTACGTAAAGTTTATATTTTGGAATTTCCTTGCTTTAATGCTATCACTTTGGGTGCTTCGCATTATTTTTTGGCAGTTTTCTATACATTTAGGCGATAATGTACCTTATCAAGATGTGAAAAAAGCGTTATTGCTAGGGGCGCGTTTTGATGTGCGTTTGGCTTTAATTGTAACTTTTCCATTACATTTCTATATTTTGATAGTAGGAAATAGTTATTTTAGAAATAAATGGTATCACCGTTTGGCAGGAAATTATATGGCTATTACCTATTTAATACTTGCCCTATTTTATTTATATGATTTCGGCTATTTTGCTTATATCGGTTCGCGTTTAGATGCTTCTGTAATGCGCTTTACTAATAACCCTTGGATTTCGCTTAAAATGCTATGGGAGAATTACCATGTGATTTGGGGTTTAATAGGTTTAATCATTTTATATACTGTTGTTTATAAAGCTACTTTTAGATTATATAAAAAATGTAAACCAAAAAACTTTATCCCTTCAAAAACGCAACGTATTGTTTTTGCAGTGCTTACTGTATTAGCTATGTCAGGAGGTATTTACAATAGTACAAGTCATTATCCATTGCGCTGGAGCGAAGCAATGTTTTCTAAATACCATGACGTAAATCAGTTGGCTTTAAACCCTGTTTTGTTCTTTTTTGATAGTTTTAAATTTAGAAAATCAGGTTTTGAGATAGATAAAACAAAAACGTATTATGATACTATGGCAAAGTATTTGGCATTAGCTAATCCTGATAAAGATGCTTTAAATTTTACTAGAGAAATTAAATTAAAACATACAGACAAAAAACCTAATATTGTTATAGTAATGCTAGAGTCTGTAGGTGCTCCAGTACTTGGTTATTTTAATAATCCGATGCAAGGAACACCAACGTTGGATAGTTTAATGCGTCATAGCTTAGCGTTTGACAATCATTTTGTACATCGTGTGGGAACAGCAAGAAGTGTTTATGCAAGTCTTACAGGACTCCCAGACGTTATGGATGTAAAAACAGCTTCTCGTAATCCTAAAGCGATAGATCAGAAAACAATTATCAACCAGTTTACTGCTTATGATAAATACTATTTTTTAGGAGGTTCGGCAAATTGGGCTAATATCCGTGCGGTATTTAATACTAGTATTGATGATTTAACCATTTATGAAGAAGGGTCGTATCCCAAAGAATCTCGTGATGATGTTTGGGGAATAGATGATTATAAATTATTTAAAGAAGCCGATGTTATTTTAAAAGGATTAAATAAAAAAGACAAACCATTTTTGGCTTATATACAGACGGCAACTAATCATAGGCCGTTTACTGTTCCTGATGAATTAGAATCCTTTAAACCATTGCAAGAAGATGAGGTAGATATGGAAAAATTAGCAACAAGTGGTTTTGTAGGTTTAGACCAGCTTAATGCTTTACGTTATTTAGATTTTAATCTTAAAAAATTCTTAGAAAGAGCTAAAAAATCGGGCTATTATGACAATACTATTTTTGTATTTTATGGTGATCATAATACCTCAATGAAACCGTATCATCATATGAAACGTAATGAGTACGAATTAGGTCTAGGACAGTTACATACACCTTTAATAATTCATGCACCAAAATACGTGCAAGATACCATTATACATAAGCCTGTAGGACTCATAGATATGATGCCGATACTTGCAAGTGTGTCAAATGCTACGGATAGTTATAAAAACTATACATTAGGAAAAAATCAATTAATTACGGATACTAATTATAGCTTTTATTACCACAATCAATTTGGTGGAATGGGGCTAAACATAGTTAGTGATAAATACCTTTATGCCGTCTCACGTGATGATGCATCCAAAAAGTTTTTATATGCATTGTCCGATGTTAAATTAAATAATTTAGCATTAAAAAAACCAATAATAACAGCAAAATTAGATTCTTTAGCGCAAGGTTTTTATGAATCTACGCGCTATTTATATTATAATAATAAAAAGAATTAAAAAATGGCAAAACAACTTATAGAATGTGTTCCTAATTTTAGTGAAGGAAATGATATGACTATTATTGATGCAATTACTGCAAAGATAACAGCTATTGATGGTGTAAAACTGTTAGATGTAGATCCAGGTAAAGCAACTAACAGAACGGTAGTTACTTTTGTAGGCACACCAGACGAAGTGGTAGAAGCAGCATTTCAAGCTATAAAAAAAGCCCAAGAACTTATAGATATGCGTAAGCATCAAGGGGAACATCCACGTTTTGGTGCTACCGATGTTTGCCCCTTTATTCCTATTGCTAATATTACTATGGAAGAAACGGTAGCTTTTGCTCGTAAACTGTCTAAAAGAGTAGGCGAGGAACTAGGTATTCCTGTATATAACTATGAGTTTGCAGCTCAAGAAGAAAAGCGTAAAAATTTAGCAAATTGTCGCCAAGGCGAATATGAAGGTTTGGCAGAAAAATTAACAAATTCCGCTTGGAAACCTGATTTTGGAACTGCATCTTTTAATGAAAGCGTAGCAAAATCTGGAGCAACAGCCATAGGAGCACGTAATTTTTTAATTGCTTATAATATTAACCTTAATACTACATCTACACGTAGAGCTAATGCTGTAGCTTTTGATTTGCGAGAGCGTGGACGTGTAAAGCGTGAAGGCGGAAAACTTACAGGGAAACCTGTTAAAGACGAAGCAGGAAACACGGTTTATACGCCAGGTTTATTAAAATCAGTAAAAGCTATAGGTTGGTATATAGCAGAATATGGTGTTTGCCAAATTTCTATGAATCTTACCGATATTACTGTAACGAGTATGCACGAAGCATTTGATAAAACTTGCGAGCGAGCAACAGCAAGAGGACTTCGTGTTACAGGTTCAGAACTTATAGGAGTTGTGCCATTACAAGCAATGCTTGATGCAGGGAAGTATTTTTTAAGAAAACAAAATCGTTCTACAGGAATTGCCGATGCAGAAATTATCAAAATAGCTGTAAAATCATTAGGCTTAGACGAGCTAACACCATTTGACCCTAAGAAAAAAATAATAGAATACCTTTTAGAAGAAGATGAAGCTGCTAAATTAGTAAATATGTCATTAACTGATTTTGCATACGAAACATCAAGCGAATCTCCCGCGCCAGGAGGAGGAAGTATTTCGGCTTATATGGGTGCAATCGGTGTTTCTTTAGGAATGATGGTTGCTAACCTTTCGGCACATAAACGTGGTTGGGATGACCGTTGGGAAGAATTCTCTGATTGGGCAGAAAAAGGAAAAAACTATCAAGATGCCTTGCTCAAAATGGTTGATGAAGACACCAATGCTTTTAATAAAATAATGGATGCTTTTGCCTTGCCCAAAAAATCTGATGAAGATAAAGCAATACGCTCACAAGCGATACAAGATGCTACAAAATACGCAATAGAAGTACCTTATAAAGTTATGGAGCTTTGCTATGGCGCTATGGAAGTAATGCTTGCAATGGCAGCAATAGGAAACCCTAATTCCGTAACCGATGCAGCAGTAGGTGCTATCGCTGCTCGTGGAGGTGTTTTGGGTGCTTTTCTTAATGTAAAAATTAATGCTTCAGGATTAAAAGATAAAGTGTATGTAACGGAAATTCTTAAAAAAGGAGAAGTCTTAGAAACAAAAACAATAGCCTTAGAAGCTAAGATATTAGCAGTTGCTAATGAGAAGATGTAAT
>CAYPAK010000004.1:9018-17752 GCA_964408665.1 uncultured Flavobacteriaceae bacterium
GTAAACGTCAAATAGATAAAAGATAAATAAGCTGCAAAAAGCACCAAGCCTTTAAGCCAATTTATTTCCATTTTTTTAGGTAATAATACTAAAGGAAGTAAGCCTATAGCAATGGCAAGCATCCAAAAAATATCAAAATCTAATAAGGCTAAATCACCCGCTTCCACAGGAATTGGTTTTATAAGTGCCGTAACCCCTAAAACAGAAGCAATATTAAAAATATTAGAACCAATAAGGTTTCCCAAAGAAATGGCTTTTTCCTTTTTTAATGCGGCAATTATAGATGCTGCAAGCTCAGGAATACTTGTGCCTAGCGCAATCATACTAACCGAAATAACGCGCTCACTTACCTTAAATTTATGTGCTATATCAATAGCGCCTTTTACAAGCCATTCTGAACCAAGCCAAAGCGAAAAGCCTCCAATAGCAAGCCAAATAAAAATTTTACCATAGCCCACTTGAGCCAAATCATCATCTACTTCATCATCATCAAAAGTGTCAGCTTGCTTTCTGTATTTACTTATCATTATATAAATAAAAACAATTAAACTGATGAATAATAGTCCGCCTTCTATACGGCTAAGTACTAAATCATTCTTCAAAAAAACATAAAGTAATACCGAAACCAAAACTAACATCGGCCAGTTCATTTTATAAAAATCTTTAGTAACAGCTAGCGGTGCAATGATAGCTGTCAGTCCAAGAACAAGGGCTATATTTGCTATATTAGAACCGATTACATTACCCAATGCAATGGCAGGATGATTATCTAAAGCTGCCTTTAAACTAACTATAAGCTCAGGGGCAGAAGTAGCAAAAGAAACTACGGTCATCCCGATAATTAATTTTGATAAATTCATCTTAAACGAAAGCCCAACCGATGATTTCACCAGCATTTCTCCTCCTAAAATAAGCAGTAAAAGTCCTGCAATAATATAGCCTATACTTATCATGTTCTATTTGTTTTGTGGGGCAAATATATCATTCTTTAGTCAAAAAGCAGAAGTATTTTACTAAAAAACTAGTAAATACATGTTTTTTTAAGTATTTTAGCTGAATAATTAGATGTACTTATGATAAACAAAAAGTTTAGAGAAAATTATAGCTTTCTTTTTGAAGAAGCACTTTTAGATGAAATAGAAGAAATAGCTGTTTTTAAAGAAATTCCAGCAGGAGAAACTTTTATTCGCATAGGTGATGAACTAAGTGCTATACCACTAGTTGTATCTGGTGCTATGAAAGTTTTTCGGATTGATAAAAATGAAGAAGAACATATTTTATATTTTATAGAAACAGGAGATTCTTGTGCGATGTCACTTTCTTGTTGTGTCAACGGTACAAAAAGTAATATTCGTGCTGTTGCAGAAACCAATACAGAAATTGTTTTAGTTCCTAGTGAAGCAATGGATACATGGCTTGTAAAGTATAAAACTTGGCGTTCCTATATTTTAGATAGTTATAACGTGCGTTTAAACGAGCTACTGGAAACTATAGATAGTTTGGTTTTTATGAATATGGAAGAGCGTTTAATGAAATACTTAACCGATAAAGTAAAAATACAAAAAGATGTGCATTTAGATACTACACATCAAGAAATAGCCTTAGAATTGCACACTTCACGGGTAGTAATTTCTCGCTTGCTCAAAAAATTGGAGGTCTCAGGAGATATTAAGCTTTCACGAAATAAAATTGAGCTGCTTAATTTCTAGTAATCGTGTATTTGTAGGAAAAAAGAATTTTTAGTATATTTGGAAAACTAACTAAAAAAACTAAAAATGAAAAAAACCAGCAGTGATTTTGCGCTAAGACCTCGTTTTAGGTTTGAGCTAAATCATACGAAAGAAGCACTATTAAAATCTTTTAAAACAAATTTATCTGCACAGTCTTGTGCGCTTTGTGGTATGGTAAGTAAACACCATGTAGTTATTAATGTTCCCAAAGATGAAGAACATTTCTGGTCGCCTCAGCTAAGTATAGATGTAGAAGAAGGAAAGGATGGTAAGGCTATTGTTAGAGGGCTTTTTGCTCCAAAACCTCAAGTCTGGACGATGTTTATGTTCTTCCATTTTGCTATAGCAGCAGCTTTTTTTATTGCTTTAGTGATGCTTTATGTAAAATGGCAATTAGAAGAAGATTATACTCGGCTTTTATATGCAGTTATTGCCTTACCATTTTTAAGTGTTTTCTTGTTTTTAGCAGGTCAATATGGCAAGAAAAAGGGTCATAATCAAATGCTAGATTTGTATAAGTTTCTTATAGAAAATATAGCGAGTTAATATAAATTCATTTTTGGAATAATTTTTGTAGTTTTACCATTAATAAAAATCATCTTTTGAAAAAGCACTTTTACTTTATAATACTATATTTCTTACTTGGCGTTATGCAAATTAGGGCTTCCTATTTGCTAATTCCAATGGATTATGAAACCCAAAAAAACCATCTTAAAGCCTATGGCATTACTTACTGGGCTCTAGCAAAAGGACAGAAAGTAAAATGGTTACTAAATTATCGTGGTGGTAGTTTTCTTTTAGAAAATCAAGAAGAAACACGCAAAGAATGTTTAATTCGTGGTGTTTCTTTTGAAGAAATATCAACTGATAAAACGACACAGATACTACAAGAAATTAGTAGTCCAAATAAAAACCAAGAAGCAATAGTGCTAGAAAAAGCGCCAAAAATAGCCGTTTACTCACCTCCAGGAAAACTCCCTTGGGATGATGCCGTTACCTTAGTACTTACTTATGCCGAAATACCTTATGATATTATTTATGACAAAGAAGTGCTAAGTGATAAACTACTTTTATATGACTGGTTACACTTGCATCACGAAGATTTTACGGGGCAATATGGTAAGTTTTATGGTTCTAACCGTGCTGCACCTTGGTATGTAGAAAATAAGAAATTTTTGGAAGCAGAAGCCACAACCTTAGGTTTTAAAAAAGTATCAAAATTAAAACTTGCTGTTGCCCAAAAAATATCAGATTATGTAATAGGAGGCGGTTTTATGTTTGCTATGTGTTCTGCAACCGATAGTTTTGACATTGCACTTTCAGCAGCAAATACCGATATATGTGAGCCCATGTTTGATGGTGATGCGTCTTCGGCTAATTACCAAAGTCAGTTAGATTACTCCAAAACATTTGCCTTCAAAGATTTTACTTTGGAACGCAATCCTATTGTTTATGAATTTTCTAATATAGACACTACACGAAAAAGACGTGTACCCAAAGAAGCAGATTACTTTACCTTAATGCAATATTCGGCAAAATGGGACCCAATACCAACTATGCTTACGCAAAATCACACGATGCTAGTCAAAGGTTTTATGGGGCAAACCACAGCTTTTAATCCCAAATTAATAAAATCATCATTACTTATAATGGGAAAAACCAAGATTAATGGCGAAGCAAAATATATTCACGGTATAAAAGGAAAAGGCATGTTTACCTTTTATGGCGGGCACGATCCTGAAGATTATCAACACCGTGTGGGAGAACCACCAACAGAATTAGAGTTACATCCTAATTCGCCAGGTTATCGCTTAATATTAAATAACGTACTGTTCCCTGCGGCAAAGAAAAAAAAGAAAAAAACCTAAATTAAAATATAGAAAAAATGAAAAAAATAAATGTATTGTTTGCATTGTTAATTAGTTTAACAGCTTGCGCACAAGATCTAAAAACAAACAAAAAATTTGATAAAAATACACCTTATAAATTTACAGACATCATAGATGTAGATGCTACTAGTGTAAAAAGTCAAGGGCGTACAGGTACTTGTTGGAGCTTTTCTACATCATCATTTGTAGAGTCTGAAATATTGCGAAAAACAGGAAAAATGACCGATGTTTCCGAAATGTATAATGCTAGGAAATCATATGAACGTAAAGTAGAAAATTACATATTACGAAGTGGTAAAGCCCAGTTTGGAGAAGGAGGATTGGCTCATGATGTAATGAATAATATTCGTGAAAATGGTATTGTTCCTAATGATATTTATGATGGCGGTAAAGATGAAAAAGGCATTTATAATCATAGCAAATTAGTTAAAGAATTAGAGCATTTAACCAAATCGGTAGTGCATAACAAAGACTCTTTAAAAATGGATTGGCATGCGATGACTAATACTATTTTAGATAAATATTTCGGGAAAGAACCACATAAATTTAAAGTAAATGGTAAAACCTATTCACCAAGAAGTTACCGTAATTATCTAAAAATAAATCCAGACGATTATATTACTATTACGTCTTTTACACACCACGAGTTTAATAAACCTTTTGTATTAGAAATACCTGATAATTATGCTAATGGTGCTATGTATAACCTACGTTTAGATGAAATGATGCAAACGTTAGAAAATGTAGTGCGCAAAGGCTATTCGGTAGCTCTCGATGTAGATGTTTCAGAAGATACGTTTTCGGCACAAGCAGGAATGGCAATATTACCTGTTGCTACTACCAAAAGCTTAAAAGAGAACGGAAAACTGTTTAAAACAATCGTTCCAGAACAAAAAATCACGTCAGAATACAGACAAAAAGAGTTTTATAATGGCGATACTACCGATGACCATTTGATGCATATTACAGGGCTATTAAAAGACCAAGAAGGTAATTTATATTACAAAGTGAAAAACTCTTGGGGAAGCAAAGGTCTAGGTAATGCAGGCTATGTGTATATGTCTGTGCCTTATTTGCGCCTAAAAATGATTTCTTTTATGGTTAATAAAGAAGCCTTAGATAAGGATTTAAAAGAAAAACTTGATTTAGAGTAAACCGTTATAACTAAGTAACATTTGATACAAAATAGTAAGCTACTTATTTCGTATTTTTGTAAAAATTAAAAATTAAAAATTATGAAAAAACAGCATTTTATTTTACTAGCTGCAGTTGCACTATTTTTAACTTCTTGTAACGAAGAAAAAAAACCAGCGGATTTAAGTACTTACACGGAGCAAGGCAAGATAATAGCTATGAACACGCAAAAACTTTTGGGTAAAAACCTAAAAGGCACAATGAAAACCGAAGGGCCTGTAGCAGCAGTAGCGTTTTGTAATGCAAAAGCGAATCCTCTGACAGCAGAAATGGAACAAAAATTTGGCGCAACTATAAAGCGCGTTTCAGATAAACACCGTAATGCTAATAATGCACCAAACGAAGTAGAAGCTAAAATAATAACTGATTATATAACTTCTTTGCAAGCAGGAAAGAAGCTAAAACCGATTACACAAGAAGAAAAAGATGGGAAAATACATTTTTATGCACCTATAAAAGTAAAAGGACTTTGCTTAACTTGCCACGGAGATGCTATTGCTACACCTGTAGATAGTATTTTGAAGGTAAAATACCCAAATGATAAAGCTATAGGTTATAAAGATGGCGAATTAAGAGGAATTTGGTCTATAACAATGAATAAAAAATAATGGCAAAATTTACAGATATTATTAATGATACAAAACCTGTTTTGGTAGATTTTTCTGCTGAATGGTGCGGCCCTTGCAAAATGCTTGCGCCTATTCTAAAACAGGTAAAAGAAACTTTAGGCAATAAAGCTAAAATAGTTAAAATTGATGTAGATAAAAACCAAGCTATTGCTGCCAAATTTCAAGTAAGAGGTGTTCCTACTATGATAATTTTTAAAGATGGTAAGCAAGTTTGGCGACAATCAGGCGTATTGCAAGCGAATCAGCTAGTTGATATTCTAAATGGGTTTATGTAGTTTTACTACTTGATAAAGCTACCGTATTTACTAGTAATAAATAGCATTAGTTTAGTAAAATTTGTCTTAGGTCTTAAAGCGAAGCGGTCTTATATCTTTCATCAAGAAAAGCTAGATTTTTCCCAAATATTTCTTAGGTGTAGTGCCAAATTTCTTTTTGAAAGCTGCAATAAAATGACTTGAAGTACTGTAGCCTACAAGCTCGCTTACTTCGCTTACATTATATTCTTTAGATGCTAGCATTTTGCGAGCATAATCCATTTTGTAATCAAATAAAAAGTTGAAAACCGTATCGCCATAAATTTGTTTAAAACCATCTTTGAGCTTACTTAATGATAGGCCTATTTCTTTAGCTAATTCCGTTAAAGTTGGCGGTTCAGCCATACGCTGAATAATCAGCTCCTTGGCTTGTTTTATTTTCTGCACATTTTTTTCGTCATTGAGAAAAGGGCATTTCTCCGTATCAGTATCTTCTGATATATTAAAATAAAGGCTTAACAATTCGTATATCTTTCCTTTAGAATAGAGTTTTTCTAAAGAATGATGCATGTTGTTATCAAAAATCTCATTTAAAACTACTTGCTCTCTAGGGCTTAATGGTTTTCCTGAATAATATTTTTTATTCTTGTTCTCATCATCTAAAAATGTAATGTAAGTTGCAAACTCAGAAAAGAAAGAATGAAATTTTTTGATAGTAATTAAGGCAATTAAAATTTTTGATTGCTTTTCTATTTCCACATGTACAGGCAAATTCTGCATCGGATTGTACAGAATCAACGAATTATTAGCTGTAATGTCAATTTTGTACGAGCCATTATTATATACTAATTTTCCAGCTCCTTTTGTACAAAGAAATAACTGAATATAATTATTATTCACCTCTTTAGTGAAGCTTTGCGTTTCAGTACTTGTATTTATTAACTTTAATATAGAAAATCCAGTTTCAATTTCCGTATCTGTAAATAAACTTTTAGCGTTATTTTTCATTTTTTACTATTTAAAAACACCGCAAAACTAGTCTTTTTAATGAGATTTACATAAAATTTATCGCGTTATTTTTATAATAGCTTTTTAGATATTTATTTAATTGAATGCACTTGAATTGCAATAACCGCTTACTATTTATATAAAGATTTTTTTTATCCTTATAAATCAATTCATTATATGTACCTTTGCGCATTAATTTAAATAAAAGTAATGAATAAATTTGAAGCCTTAGGGCTTAATGACGAATTGCTACAAGCAATTGAGGCGATGGGTTTCACGCAACCGAGTGAAATTCAAGAGAAAGCGATACCTGTATTATTAAACGAACCAACAGATTTGGTGGCGTTAGCGCAAACAGGAACAGGAAAAACAGCGGCGTTTGGTTTTCCTATGATACAAAACATAGATGCAAACAGCAGAACCACGCAAGGACTAATTATAGCTCCAACACGAGAACTATGTTTACAAATCTCTAATGAGATGGATAAATATGCTAAATTCTACAAATCATTAAATGTAGTAGCTATTTATGGAGGAACAAATATCACAGAACAAGCAAGACAAGTAAAAAGAGGTGCACAAATTATTGTAGCTACTCCAGGTCGTATGAAAGATATGATACGCAGACGCTTGGTAGATATTTCTAAAATAGAAATTTGTGTACTTGATGAAGCAGATGAAATGCTAAATATGGGTTTCTATGAAGACATAACCGATATTTTATCGCACACACCAGAAGATAAAGCTACTTGGTTATTCTCTGCTACTATGCCCAAAGAAGTGGCGCGTATAGCTAAAGAGTTTATGTATAATCCGCAAGAAATTACAGTAGGAAGTAAGAATGTAGGTGCTAGCACCGTTTCGCACGAATATTATGTAGTTGGTGCTCGCGATAGATATGCAGCACTTAAGCGTTTGTCTGATGCGCATCCCGATATTTTTTCGGTGGTTTTTTGTAGAACAAAACGCGACACACAAGCCGTAGCCGAAAAGCTAGCAGCCGATGGCTATAATGCAGCTGCAATACACGGAGATTTATCACAAGCACAACGTGACTCAGTGATGAAATCTTTTAGAACAAAACAAATACAAACACTAGTAGCTACCGATGTAGCTGCTCGTGGTATCGATGTAGATGATATTACACACGTAATAAACTACCAGCTTCCTGATGAAATAGAAACCTATACGCACCGTAGTGGTCGTACTGGTCGTGCAGGAAAATCAGGTGTCTCTATGGTGCTTATTACCAAAAGTGAAATGCGTAAGATAAAAGCGGTAGAACGTATTATTGGAAAGAAATTTGAAGCAAAACAAATTCCTAACGGAATGGAAATTTGTGAAGTGCAACTTTTTCACTTAGTAAATAGAATAAAAGAAACTGAAATAAACCCAGAAATAGAATCTTTTATACCAGCAATACAAGAAGTTCTTGGTGATATGGATAAAGATGAACTAATCCAGAAAATGGTTTCTGTAGAGTTTACTAAATTTTTAAACTATTACAAGAAAGCAAAAAACCTCAATGTAGATGCTTCCGATAATAAAGGAAATAGTGCCGAGTTTGGAAACAGCAGCCGTTTCTTTATTAATGTAGGAGAAAAAGATGGTTATGATTGGATGCAACTTAAAGATTTAATCAAAGATGTAGTTGGTCTAGGTCGCGATGATGTTTTTCGTGCCGACTGTATGGCAAGTTTTTCCTTCTTTAATGTAGAGGCAGAAAACGTAGAGAAAGTATTAGCTGCTTTTGAAGGCTATGAAATGGATGGAAGACGTATCTCGGTAGAAATTACGAAACGTAGTGAGGGCGGTAGAAGTCGTAGAGATAGAAATGGTAGAGGAAGACGCAATAACCGTGATAGAGGCGGAAGAAGTGATCGTGGAGAAAGACGAGATGGTGGAAACCGTGGCGGATTTAGAAGCGGAAGACGTGACAGTGATAATCGTAGCGGAGGAAGACGCGATAATAATCGAAATGATAGAGATAGTAGTTTTGGAGATCGTAAAAAATCAAGCGGTTTTAGAGG
>CAYPAK010000004.1:17852-20116 GCA_964408665.1 uncultured Flavobacteriaceae bacterium
ATAGCGTGTCTTTTGCGCATTACTTGGTCAGGGCTCATAGGTACCGCCATATCTATTTCGTAAGATTCCCATTCGTGCCAAGCGCCACGATATAACCAAACCCAGCAATCTTGCATAAAGCGCTCTTTTTTTAGAATTGCTAAAGATTCAAATAAGGCATTTAAGCAAACTTCATGAGTTCCGTGAGGGTCTGCCAAATCGCCTGCAGCAAATAGTTGATTTGGTTTTATGGCACTTATTATAGCGGTCATTTTAGCAATATCAATTTTGGAGAGTTTATTCTTTTTTATAGTTCCAGTTTCATAAAATGGTAAGTCTAAAAAATGAATTTGATCATCTTTTAATCCTAAATAGCGAGCAGCAGCAATAGCTTCGCTTCTACGTATTAAACTTTTTAAATTTCTAATAGCTAGCGAGTCAATATTGCCTATTGGTTTTGTATTTAGTTGCTTAATAAGCTCTTGTGTAGTGCTACTTGGTGTTAGTTGGTTGCTTACTGTAGCAAATTTCACAGCTTCATCATCAGAAACTGCAATATTTCCAGAAGTTTGATAAACAACGTGTACTTCATGCCCTTGTGATACAAGTCTGTCAAATGTTCCTCCCATAGAAATAACATCGTCATCAGGATGAGGGCTAAATATAATTACACGTTTTTTTAACGGTAATTTTCGCTCAGGCCTGTTACTATCGTCTGCATTAGGTTTTCCTCCTGGCCATCCTGTTATAGTATGCTGCATAATGTTAAACATCTTTATATTTAAATCATAAGCAGTTCCTTCTGTAGCCAATAAACCAGACATACCATTGTTATTGTAATCTTTGTCCGTTAATTTTAGAATAGATTTTTCTTGTTTTTCACTAAGCCATATAACAGCTTTTCGTTTTAAGGTTTTAGTCCATTCACAGGATGAAACTAACCAAGGCGTATGGATTCGTGTTAATGCTGCTGCTGCCTCATTATCCAAAACAAAAGTAGTGTTGTGATGTTTCTGTAAGTATGTAGCAGGTACTTCCGAAGATATTTTACCTTCTATAGTTTGCTTGATTATTGGTGCTTTATTACCACCCCAAGCAAGTAAAACAATACGTTTGGCTTTTAAAATAGTAGCTATTCCCATAGTGATGGCTTTTCGAGGGACTTGTTCTATCCCTAAAAAAGCTGAAGCGGCATCTACTCTAGTGATATGGTCTAGTGTTATGTTTCTTGTAGCAGAATTTAGGTGAGAGCCAGGTTCATTAAACCCAATATGTCCTGTTCTACCAATACCTAATAGTTGAAAGTCTAAGCCACCAGCAGTAGCTATCATTTTTTCATAATTAATGCAAGTTTCTTTTATTTCGTTATTTGAAATGTTTCCATTTGGTATATGGATGTTTTCAGGAAGTATATCTATGTGCTTAAAAAGATGCTCATGCATAAAATAATGGTAGCTTTGAATGTTATCTTTTGCTATTGGTAAGTATTCATCTAGGTTAAATGTTACTACATTTTTAAAACTCAGCCCATCTTCTTTGTGCATACGCACCAACTCTTCATACACTTTTATAGGTGAAGAACCCGTTGCTAAACCTAAAACGCAAGTTGCTTTTTTTACTGCTTTTTCTTGTATTAAAGTTGCTATCTCTTTAGCAACGGCAATTGATGCCGTTGTTGAATTGTCAAAAATAACATTGTGTATTTTTTCGAAACGCGTGTCTTCAAAGCGCCCTGCTGGATTGTGTTTTATTTTTTTCATAAGAATTCAATTATTAACTGATAAAAATAGTTTATTTTTTTTATATAACACTAAAATTACTTGTTTTTAATTTTAACTTTTTTATTGAATTATTGACGTCTAAGATTTTTTTTTATAAAAAACCTAAATAATACTAAAAAAAATAGGCTATTGTGTAATTATTAAAACGTTTAGATAGCAATTTGATAGTTGCTAGTTGAATTTCTCTTCTAAATTTTCTTGTGGATTTTTATGAAAAGTCTTTATTATTATTATCTTTGCAAATTATAAGAGCTTAGTTTTTTTTGTAATTAACTGATTTTCTTGTATATTTGTGTTGATTATGAACGCTGTTTTATTTAAAATTACAGAATTCATAAAACACCAAAACACTAAAATATAATTAATATGTTTATGAAAATGTTTAAATTTATAACAGTTATTGTTTTTGCTTTGTTTTTTAACCTAGTTAAATCACAAAATATTTATCTGCCAGCTAATGCTATGCCTAGCGAAGTTGTGGCTTGTGGAGAGCCTGCATCTTTT
>CAYPAK010000005.1:0-6628 GCA_964408665.1 uncultured Flavobacteriaceae bacterium
ACCCAATTTAGATCAAATACATCTTTTGCACCAAAACGTTCGGGTTCTGGAGCATCTTCTGGCGGCGCTGCATAAGGATCTGCGCTAGGGTCAAGCATTAATTGCACCTCATCTGTAACGGCTTGTATATTGTCAAACTTTCCTTTTGGGGTGAGTTTAGCATAATAGGTATTAGGAAACGCCAAGAGAATATGTAAGTGTTTGGAATAATACAGGTAGTTTAAAAAAACTAAAATTCCTGTAATATGTATCCACCAAGCAGCGCGTTCTATTAGGTGCAACGTTTCGGGATTACTAGGCAATAAACCTACAAGATATTGGCTTATTATATTTCCTGATTGCATTGTTTGAAAATGCGTATCGGCAGCATTCATTATTAAGAATAAAGACATCAAAACCATTTCAAAATACAAGATATACAAAGCATCATTTTTAGGCCATCCTGTCATTTCTTTAGACCAAAAACGTTTTATTTTTAGCACCATTCTGCGTATCCAAAATATAGTAACTGACACTAACACTAGTAAGGCTAATACTTCAAAAGTTCCTATTAAAAAACCGTACAAACTACCTATATAATGTGAAAAAATACGATGTGTACCAAGTAAACCATCAAGTATGATTTCGAGCACTTCTATATTAATAATAATAAAACCTACATAAACAATAATATGCAACATCCCTGAAATGGGTCTTTTTACCATTTTCTTTTGCCCTAAAGCAATACGAGCCATATTTTTCCATCTTTCGGAAGGATTATCAGAGCGATCTATGGCTCTTCCTAAAGAAATATTGCGCTTTATTTTTTTGATATTGGTTACAAAAAACCAAATACCGTAAGCGAGTAATAGCGCAAATAATAGTTGTGGAATATAGTTCATCATCATTATTTTTGAGTGGTTGTATCTGTTTTATAACCTTTGTCTTTTTTGCCAAACAAAGAAAAGTGTACAAAGCGTTTTGGGTGTTCTTTCATTTCTTTGAGTAATTCTTCTAACTGCTTAGATGCTCCTGTAAGGTTATCATACATTTTGGTGTCTTTCATGAGTTTTCCCATAGAGCCTTCGCCTTTTTCTAATCCTTTAGCCAAAGACTTGAAACTTGCTATAGTTTCTTCTAAATCTTGCATTGATTTTTTAAAATCTGCTTGCGATAAACCATTGGTAACTTTGGCTAAATCTTTTGTAATCTTAGAAGTATTGCTAAGCGTTTCATCTAATTTTACTTTGTTATCAGCAAGCAAAGCATCGGTTTTTTGCGCTACATGTTTAAAATGTACTAAAGTAGTACGTAGCTCTGCTAAACTTTGTTTGATATTTCCTTTAGTTTTATCATCCAAAACATCATTAATATTGACTAATAAAGTATTGGTATTATGCATTAAGGTATCTACTTGCGTTTCTAAACCTGTAAGTTTATCGGCAACAACATCTTTAATCATATCCATCATTCCTTCCGATTTTCCTTTGAAGGTAAATCCTGACTCAGCAATGTTTTTATTCGTGAAGTCTGGCACTATTTTTAGTGTACTTCCACCTATCAAACCGCCATTAATAACCACAGCACTTGTTTTGCTAAACTGAAAAGCATCTTTGAGTGCCATAGTAACTTTCACATGCCCTTTGTCATCACTAAAAGCTATAGCATCTACAGTCCCTATTTTTAAACCACTAATGGTTACTGCTGCTCCTTTTTCTAAGCCTGCAACATCATCAAATATTGCGTAATAGGTTCTATACGAAGTAAACAAGTCTTTTTCTTGTAAATAACGCAATCCCCAAACGAAAACAGCTATTGCCGAAATGACTAATAAAGCAACTTTAATTTCTTTAGATGGTTTTAAATTCATAGTAATATATCATTGCAAAAAGCTAATTATAAGCTAATTATGTTTTAAAAAATACATTGTTAACGATTTCATACAAACATAAAATCTTTATCTAGCAATATTACTGATTTTTTTTTAGAAAAAGAACAGAAAAGTTGTTTTTTGCTAATTTCCATTCAAAGCTTTAGCCAATGGAATGCGTTCACCATTTTTTACCGCTACAATAAAAGCCGTTTTAAAGCCTTTGCTTTTGGCAACTTTTAAATATTCTTGTGCTTTTTGATAGGTTTTTAATTTACCATAATAGTATTTATAACCATTATCTACTGGTACACGTTCCATTTCTTGTAAGCCATTAAAGTAGGAAGGCTTAGTCTCCAATTTATTTTTACCTGAAGTAATTTGCACTTTAAAAACCAAGTCTTCTTCTGGTTTTTTATTGATTTTATTACGAGCTATTTTTGCTTTAGATTTAACGATAAAAGCACTTTTATAACCTATATTTTTTACTTTTAGTAATGTTTTTTTAGCTTCTTCATAATCAGCAGTTTCGCTATAATAATACAAGTAGCCATTATCCACTTTTTTTGCTGTAACTCCTTTTAAGCCTTTAAAATTATAGGGTTTTAAAGCCACTTTTTTACCTGATGCTATTTGTATTTTATAGGAAGCAAAAGTGCTTTTGGTCTCATCTTGATAGTCTTCTTCTAAGTCTTTTTCAAAGCTTAAATCTGTCCCTACGTTTTCAGCTAATAAATCTTTGTATTTTTTTACACCTAAATAAATGCCTTGCGCTATTTTTTCGCGACCTGCTTTAGTGTGCAACATCTTGTCATCAGCAGCATTAGACAAAAAGCCAGATTCTACTAAAATACTAGGCATATAGGTATTGTGCAATACCCAAAAACCTGCTTGTTTTACACCTCGCGTGTGTATATTTTTTGCTTTGAAATTATGCTCTACAAAACTACCAAGCTGTATGCTTTGTTCTAAGAATTCATCTTGCATCAAGGTTAAACCTATAATAGATTCTGGAGAGTTTGGGTCAAAACCTTTGTATTTTAAACTATAATCATCTTCTAAAAAAATTACCGCATTTTCTTTTTTGGCTATCTCAAAATTGGCCTTACTTTTATGCAATCCCAAAACCCACGTTTCTGTACCGTGTGCTTTATAACTTGCCGAATTACAATGTACTGATACAAACAAATCTGCTTTGGCTTTATTGGCAATAGCTGCTCTACCACGAAGGGTTACAAATTTATCGGTCTTACGCGTGTAAATCACTTTTATATTAGGTAGTTTTTCTAATTTTTTACCCAAAGTCAATACTATTTTTAAGGCAACATCTTTCTCCTTTCCTTTGTATTTTTTAGAACCATGCGCTCCTGGGTCATGCCCTCCGTGACCTGCATCTAACACAACTACAAACTTTTTAGGCTTACCTGTCTTTTGCCCATAAGTGTAGCTAGCTAACAATAAGATAATTATAATCGTGAAGAATGGTTTCAACTTAAATATCATAAGATTTTATTAAATATAAATTCATTATTAAAAATAAATGTAAATTTGGCCTTATTATTGCAATCCAAAAAATGGAATAAAAAACAACTGTTAATTTTGATTTACAAGTACAAAAATACATTTTTTTTAGGACTATTACTTATGCTAAGCAGTACGAATTTGCTTGCGCAAGAATTTCCTGTAAAGAAGTCATTCAAAATTAATGCCAAAAAAACTAAAACACCAAAAAAACCAGCTACTGAAGTTGTAAAAATCAATACCGATAGTATAGCTAGAACAACTACACCTACAGATACTATTAAGAAAAAAAGTCCGCAATTACTTAGCGAAACTATTCCGCACAGCGCAGAAGATTATATCAAAATGGATAGAAAAGAGAACAAAATGTATCTCTACAACCAAGCAAAAATAACTTATGGCGATATTGATATAGCGGCTGGACTTATTATTATTGACTTTAATAAAGATGAAATTTATGCTACAGGTATAAAAGACAGTCTTGGAAAGCTAAAACAAAGACCTATATTTACCCAAGCAGGAAGTAAATCTACTCACGATGAAATGCGTGTAAATTTTAAAACAAAAAAAGCTTTACTACACAATTCGGTTTCTGAAATGGAAGGCAATAAAGAACTAAAATACTTCTTAGCTTATTCTAAGAAAGAAAACGACTCTGTTATCTTTGCTAAAGATGCAAAAATAACCACTTCAGACTCTATTTATGACCCTGAATATTATATTCATGTACATAAAATGAAGCTCATACCTAATAAAAAAATAATAGCAGGATACAGCCATTTAGTCATAGAAAATGTACCTACACCACTAGGAATACCCTTTGCTTTTTTCCCAATAACAGACACTAAAACATCAGGAATACTTATGCCTGTTTGGGGTGATGATTCGCGCTACGGTTATTTCTTGCAAAATGGCGGTTACTATTTTGCTATAAGTGACTATATAGACCTCACGCTTCAAGGAAGTATTTATATGAACGGGAGCTACGGCATTAACACTACTACTAATTATAAAAAACGCTACCGTTATAGCGGCAATTTTGGCTTTAATTATTCTAATATGATTACTAGCGAACGTGGTTTCCCAAATTATGCCAAAAACAAACTTTATAAAATAAGTTGGTCACACAGACCTGACAGGAAAGCTAGCCCTAATGCTTCTTTTTCTGCTTCGGTTAATTATAGTTCGTCTAAATTTTATAGGGAAAATGTAGATGTTAATTACCGTAGTCAGCAACTAAACAACACGAGTACCTCATCGGTAACCTATACCAGAGCATTTACAGGAACGCCATTTAATCTTACGGCAAGTAGTAATATAAGTCAGAACTTCAATACACAAAAAGTAAACCTCTCACTTCCCTCTTTGCGTGTAAGTATGCGTAGTATTTTTCCTTTTGCCAAACTTGTAAAAGGTAAAAACCTATTGAGTAACCTGAATTTGAATTACAATTTTGATGCGAAAAATAATATTCAAACAGAGGAAGAAAATTTATTTAATAAAGCAATGATGGATAGAGCTAAAAGCAGCATCAAGCAGACCTCTACCATTAGTACTAACGTTACTGCATTAAAATATTTCCGATTTACATTTAACGCTAACTACAATGAAATATGGAACTTTCAAACCCTAAAAAAAGAATGGGATAATACTGAAAATGTGATAAAAAAAGACACTATTAAAGGCTTTAAAACCTTTAGAACGTATGGTTTTTCTGCAAGTATGAATACGACTTTGTATGGGCTTTTCCGTTTTAAAGAAGGTAAAAAAATACAAGCTATTAGACATAGTATTACGCCAAGTATTAGCTTTAGTACTGCTCCAAAATTTGACCAATATTACAATGACTACCAAGCAAGCAGTAATCCTAGCGACATCAGACAATACACCCCTTTTGAATACGTAGGAACAGGGACACCAAACCGCAATGAGAGTAGAAACCTAAACTTTAGCATCAGTAATGATTTTGAAGCTAAAATAAACCAAAAAGACAGTTTAAACCCCGATGCAAAGCCAAAAAAACGTATGCTTTTACAAAATCTAGTACTCAGTACCAGCTATAATATGGTCAAAGACTCTATGAATTGGGGTGATTTAAGTATATCGGGAACTATTCCTCTTTTTGATAATAAAATGAATATAAGTATGCGTTCTACTTATAGTTTTTATGCGAAAGACGCCAGTGGTAATGATGTTGCTGTATTTAATAAAGCTGCTGGCGGTAGCTTGTTGCGTTTTAAATATTTTAATGCACAAACAGGCTATTCTTTCTCTAGTAAAAACAAGCAAAGTAAAAAATCTAGTAAAAATAAAAACAATACCAACACAGTAGCAAGCGAGCGCTATTATAATTTTGAAATCCCTTGGAAAATAAGCTTTACTTATGGAATAACTGCCACTGACCGCGAGGTTTCTTCGCACGGATTAACCTTTAGCGGCTATGTAGATTTAACGCCAAAATGGCATATTGGCTATAGGTCTGGGTATGATTTTAAAGGTAAAGGACTTACCAATACAAGCTTCACTATCAATAGAGATTTGGATAGCTGGACTATGAATTTTTCTTGGAATCCTATAAACCGTTATAATAACAACTCAAATAGTTGGTCATTTTTTATTGGTATAAAATCTTCAGTACTTAGTGATATAAAATGGGACAAAAGAGGTCCGTAATATTTTTTGTATCTTAGCAACGGTAATTAATCAATACTTTTATGAGAACACTAAGCGAATGGTATAATGCCTATGGTGAAAGCCACAAAAACCCAATCAATAAAAAAATACATTACATTTGTGTACCTGCTATCTACTTTGCTATTGTAGGTTTATTTATGAGTATTCCTAATCATTGGCTTGCGGATACACTACATTTTCAAAATCCTTATTTAACACATTGGGGAAGTGTACTGGTGATTTTAATATTAATTTTTTATTGGAGATTAAGTGTTACTACAGCATTACGAATTTTGCTATTAAGTGTTGTTTCTATAGTACTAAATGTATTAATTAGTTCTTATTTCTCTTTATTTTACTTTAATATTACGCTATTTATCATCGCTTGGATAGGACAATTTTATGGACATCATATTGAAGGCAAAAAACCTTCATTTTTTGATGATATTCAGTTTTTATTAATAGGACCTGCTTGGGTAATGGATAATCTTTTTGCTAAAAAATAATTATGATAACATATAATGATTTTGAAAAAATAGACATTCGCATTGGAACTATACTTGAAGCAAGTCCACTTCCTAATGC
>CAYPAK010000005.1:6728-9972 GCA_964408665.1 uncultured Flavobacteriaceae bacterium
TTCTGATGACGATCCGAAATAACTTCTTCTCCTTTTTCTGCGATTATATAATCCATGAGCTCATTCATATTAGCTCTAAAATCAGCAAAATCTTCTTTGTACAAGTAAATTTTGTGTTTTTTATAATGAAATGAACCATCTTCATTGGTAAACTTTTTACTTTCGGTAAGCGTTAAGTAGTAATCTCCTGCTTTGGTTTCTCTTACATCAAAAAAGTATGTTCTTCTTCCTGCACGTAATGATTTAGAATATATTTCTTCATTATTATTAACTGCATCACTCATATTCCTTCTATTTTAACTGTTTATATAAGGACAAATCTAAAAAAAAAATATTAATAATCAAGTAATTTGAGTTAGTTTTGCTAAATAATCGTGATTTTCTCCTGTTATAACTTTTTCACATTTTAAATTTGCCGCTGATGCCATCGCTTTTAAATTCTCAAAATCTATAAAAAGCCAAGGAAAGGATGTGCTTAATGTTTTATAAGAAATTGTAAACATTAAATCACCATAATAATCATCTAATTCTTCTAAATCAGTTTTATCATACATATATTTAATATCCGAAGAATCTAATAGTATTTGTCCATTTTCTGTTAATAATCCTTTTAGATGCTTTAAGAAATCTAGTAATTTTGCTTTAGACTGTGCTAAGCCAACTCCGTTCATTAGCAACAAAATAGTATCATATTTACCTTTATTAAAGTTTAAAACAGCTTGGCAAGCGGTTTGTTTTACCCCTTGTTTCTTGCAGGCTTCCATAGCACCTTCACTAGCATCTAAAGCTAATACATCCATTTTTTTGCCATTTTGTAAATGCAAACTATGTGTCCCTGCACCACAACCAATATCTAACACTTTTCCTGATGCTAAATCTAAAGCTTTCTGTTCAATTTTAGGCATTTCATCATAGGTGCGAAAAAGATACGAAACAGGTAATTCATCAGGTTCAGAAATACTAGTTTCTGTAGTAATAATCGCTGCTTTATCTCCTAGTAAATAGTCTAAAATGGCTTGACCAAAAACATCCAAAATATTACTCTTTGAAATCACCCATAGCACAGTATTTATCCATACGTTGTTGTACTAAGTCTTTTTCTGATAAATCTTTTAACTCATTAAAAGTATCTAAAATAGCTTTTTCTACAGTTGTAAATGTTTCTGCTCTATTAGCATGAGCGCCACCAAGTGGTTCTTTGACTACAACATCTACAAGTTTGAGTTTAGACATATCTTTAGAAGTTAGTTTTAATGCTTCTGCTGCTTGAATTTTATAATCCCAACTACGCCACAAAATGGTAGAACAATTCTCTGGAGAAATAACGGAATACCAAGCGTTTTCCATCATTAAAACACGGTCTCCAACACCAATTCCTAATGCGCCTCCAGAAGCTCCTTCGCCAATGATTACTACAATAATAGGCACTTTAAGACGTGTCATTTCTAATATATTTCGTGCAATAGCTTCTCCTTGACCACGTTCTTCTGCCTCCAGACCTGGGAATGCACCTGGAGTATCTATTAATGAAATAACAGGGATGCCAAATTTCTCTGCCATTTTCATTAAACGCAATGCCTTACGATAACCTTCAGGGTTTGCCATACCAAAATTACGGTACTGACGTGTTTTGGTATTATAGCCCTTTTGCTGACCGATAATCATAAAAGACTGCCCTCCTATTTTTCCTAGTCCGCCAATCATCGCTTTATCATCTTTTACATTTCTATCGCCGTGAAGTTCTAGAAATGTATCGCCGCACATTGCCTCTATATAATCTAAAGTATATGGACGGTCAGGATGACGTGATAATTGCACGCGCTGCCAAGGGGTAAGTTTACTATATATATCTTTTTTTGTTTTTGCTAATTTTTTTTCAATGTCCTTACAAGTTTTAGAAACATCTACATCGCTCGCTACACCTAAAGCTTTACACTTAGCTATCTGTATTTCTAATTCTTCTATTGGTTTTTCAAAATCTAAATATTGCATATTATTATTTTTTATAGAATGTAAAAATACTATTATCTTATTGAAATCTAAAATTATTTTTAATTATTTTTCTTACGAAATGCAATTAAAGTATTTAAAAGAATCAAAAACAAAATCACTAAAGCGCCTAAATAAAATGGTAAATTCATAATTTCGGAGTCTTTAAATATAATATACGCCAAGAATATACCATAAACAGGTTCTAAATTAATAGAAAGCATTATAGTATATGGGCTTAAATATTTCATTAAATCTGCGGAAGCAATCATAGGATAAACCGTTAGTACCGAGCCTAAAACTACAATCCAAAAATAATCTGAATTAGGTAAATTTAAAAATAAATCAAAAGAAAAACTGGTATAAAACATAAATACAGTAACTAGTAAAAAACCAAAAAGCATTTCATAAAAAGTAAGTATTCCTGCATCAAGCTCACGAACAAGTAAACCATTAAACACCGCAAAAGCTGCAGATAATATGGCTGCAATAAGTCCGTAAAACATTCCCCAAAAGTGTAATTCGCTTACTTGAAACACATAATATAAAGTTAGCATAATCAAAACTCCAAAAAATAATTCGTGATAGGCTACTGCTTTTTTATAAAAAATAGGCTCAAAAATAGCAGTAAAAAAAGCTCCCGAAGAGAGCATCACTAAGGTAGTAGCTACATTAGAAACCTTAATAGCATGATAGAAAGCCAACCAATGCAAACCTATTAAAACGCCTACAAAAAGCAGTTTTAAAAGCAGTATTTTAGTTACTACAAAACTGTGTCTTTTCAATTTTAAATAAACAAAAGTAACAAGTACTGCCACAAGCATTCTCCCCCAAACTAGTGGTATAGCAGAGATTCCTATTAACTTACCTATTACTCCAGTGATTCCCCAAAGCAATATGATAAAATGCAGTTCAAGGTATTTTTTTAACATTTATTTTCGAGCTTTTATAAGCATTATAATTGATATAATACCAAATATAATATTAGGAGTCCAAACGGCAAAAAACGGACTAAGTCCAGATTTTACACCAAGTATAGCAAATATCTTGTCAAAAAATATGTAAATAAATCCTACGGCAAGTCCTATAGCAAGGCTTACTCCCATTCCGCCTCTACGTTTTTTATATGATACTGAAAATGCAATAATAGTGAGTATATATACAGAAACCAAAATGCTTAACCGTTTATGTTTCTGTATGATAAACTGCTTGATATTAGGAGAACCTCTCATCTTTTCGGTTTCTATAAACTTTA
>CAYPAK010000005.1:10072-13887 GCA_964408665.1 uncultured Flavobacteriaceae bacterium
CTATAAATATTATTGGTTTCCTGTATTTTTTCGTATTTTTTGAAATATTTATACCAAAATTCATTATATACTTTACTAGCTTTAGGAATAATCCAAATACTTAGTATAGACATAATTATAGTTACAATAGTCGCTCCAATTAAAAAAGGATATAGTAATTTTTTATAGGAAATTCCAGAGCTTAATATGGCAACTATCTCTGTATTATTTGCCATTTTGGAGGTAAAAAATAGTACGGCAATAAAAAGCATTATAGGAAACAATAAAGCGAGCAGACTTGTCATAAAATTGACATAAAACCAAGCCGATTCACCTATGCTTACATCGTTTTCTATGAGTTTACCAATATGCTGTGATAAATCTACAATAATTCCCAAGGGAAAAAACATAAAAATAAGTGCCGAAAAAGCAAGCAAATATTTTTTGAGTATGTATTTATCCAAGATACGCATTTACTATAATCTTTTGTCCATTTGTTTTACCATCATATCTTTCCAAACTCTAAAGTCTCCTGCTATGATATGTTTACGAGCTTCTTTAGTCAACCAAAGGTAAAAGCCTAGGTTGTGAATAGAGGCAATTTGTTTCCCCAAAAATTCATTAGCTACAAAAAGATGTCTTAAATAGGCTTTAGAATATTTTAAATCTACACGTGTGATACCCATTTCATCAATAGGAGAAAGATCTGCCTCCCATTTTTTATTCTTGATATTAATGGTTCCATGAGCTGTAAACAACATACCGTTTCTAGCATTACGTGTAGGCATTACACAATCAAACATATCTACACCAAGGGCTATATTTTCTAGTATATTAATAGGCGTTCCTACTCCCATTAAATAACGCGGTTTATCTTCGGGCAAAATAGAACAAACGATATCTGCCATTTCGTACATTTCTTCGGCAGGTTCTCCTACCGAAAGACCGCCTATTGCATTTCCTTCTGCCCCTACTCCTGCTATATATTCGGCAGACATTTTACGTAAATCTTTATAAGTACTTCCTTGAACTATTGGAAAAAAACTTTGCTTATAATCGTATTTTTCTGGATTTTCTGCAAGGTATTTTATACCACGTTCTAGCCAGCGATGCGTCATATGCATCGAGCGTTTTGCGTAGTGATAATCACAAGGGTAAGGCGTACATTCATCAAAAGCCATGATAATATCTGCACCTATTGTACGCTGAACATCCATTACATTTTCTGGTGTAAATATATGGTATGAACCATCAATATGTGACTTAAACTTCACACCTTCTTCTTTTATCTTTCTACGTCCTGACAGTGAATAGACTTGAAAGCCTCCGCTATCGGTAAGGATATTTCTGTCCCAATTCATAAATTTATGAAGTCCTCCTGCTTTGTGGATAATATCCGTTTTCGGTCTTAAATAAAGATGATAGGTATTACCTAAAATAATGGGGGCGTCAATATCATCTGCCAATTCGTCTTGATGAACTCCTTTTACGGTTGCAACCGTACCAACAGGCATAAATATAGGCGTTTCTATAACACCGTGATCGGTAGTCATTTTTCCTGCACGTGCCTTAGAATTAAGGTCTTTTTGTATTAAGTCAAACTTCATATTATTGTATAAATTCTAAAGCTACAAACTTAAACAAAAATTAACAGTAATAAGTATTCAAATTTTTAATAATTAAAATTATCTTTGAAAAATAATATAAACATCACTACTATCAATTTTTCTAAGCTAAACATATCGCGTTGGATTGTCTTCTTTATAGACTTAATTATTGTTGTGCAAACCTTTATAATAGCTTATTTGGTGCGATTTAATTTTTCATTACATTTTGATACGCATCAATTTATTAAACAATTACCACTCGTCATTATTGCTGCATCAATTAGTTTTTTGTTAAGCGGGTCATATAAAGGAATTGTAAGACATACCACTTTTAAAGATGCTGAAAATGTATTCAAAACAAGTGTTTTTATTAGCATTTTATTATCAGGATTAACATTAATAGCACGAAATTTTTTATTAGATAGCACGTTTTCTATTCCACTTTCTATTATTGTAATTCACTTTTTGCTTAATACGATATTATTAATAAGCTCTCGGTTTATTTTTAAATATTTATTTAATTTGGTTTTTAATGGTTTAAAAGAAAAAAAGGCAATATTAATATTTGGCACAAACAAAACAAGTATTTCTACAGAACAAACCGTTAGTGAATCTACTTTATCCGATTATAAAGTAATTGGTTTTGTAAGTGATAAAAAAGAAATGATAGGAAAAACTATAAATGGTAAAAAGATTTATGCTTTAGATGAAATTACGAAATTTTTTATTGAAAAACAGCAAATTCAGGAGCTGTTTATCCCTACAAAAGCAATCGCTACAGAAAGTTTACTTAAAATAACAGAACAATTTCTAAAAAATGGAATTATCATCAAAAAAATACCACCTTTTGAAAAATGGATGCATGGTGATTTAGAACTTGGACGTCTGAAAAAAGTAAAAATTAAAGATCTTTTAAATAGAGAAGTAATTCAACTCGATAACCCAAAACATCAAGCCTTTTTTAATGAAAAAGTAATTTTAATAACGGGAGGTGCAGGATCTATAGGTAGCGAATTGGTTAGGCAAATAAGTAATTATCCGCATCGTAAAATTATTATTTTAGATAAAGATGAATCAGGAATTTATGCTATTGAGCAAGAATTAAAAAATAAAAAATGTTCTGTAGTATTTGAAATAGCAGATATAAGAAATCAAAGTAGAATTGCAGCTATTTTTGAAATACACAAACCCAACATTATATTTCATGCTGCAGCTTACAAGCATGTGCCATTGATGGAGTTATTTCCTTATGAAGCGGTAGCTACCAATATATTAGGAACAAAAATAATAGCTGATTTAGCTATAAAACATCAAGCAGAGCGCTTTGTTATGATTTCTACAGACAAGGCAGTAAGACCAACAAACGTAATGGGTGCAAGCAAACGCTTTGCAGAAAAATATTTATTAAGTTTAGATAAAAAAAATAGCCAAACTGCATTTATAACCACGCGTTTTGGCAATGTACTTGCGTCAAATGGATCAGTAATTCCATTATTCCAGAAACAACTAGAAAACAAAGAGGATTTAACCGTTACGCACCGTGATATTGAACGCTATTTTATGACCATACCCGAAGCATGTCAACTCGTTATAGAAGCTGCATTAATGGGTGATAATGGGAAAATATTTGTGTTTGATATGGGGAAATCTATTAAAATATTTGATGTTGCCAAAAAAATGATTCAGCTCTCTGGACTCCGTTATCCTGAAGATATTGATATCAAAATAATAGGGCTTCGTCCTGGCGAAAAACTTTATGAAGAACTATTTGAAGATCCTAAAAACCTCATTGCAACACATCATGAAAAAATAATGATAGCACAAAACAATAGTGAAATAAGTACGGAACAAATGCAAGAAATACTTCAGCAAATAGCTAATGAAAAGGACAATAACAATCCTGAACGCATCAAATCACTCTTAAAAACTATCGTTAGAAGTTACACTTACAACGTATAGATAACCTTAAGCACGTGCTATTTTCGCCCCAATCGCTCTAAGACGTTCATCAATATCTTGATAACCTCTATCTATCTGTTCTATATTATGAATAGTACTTGTTCCTTTGGCAGATAATGCTGCGATAAGCAAAGACATCCCTGCACGTATATCTGGAGAAACCATAGTAGTAGCTCTAAGGCTATGCTCTTGGTTCATACCGATTACATTAGCTCTATGCGGGTCACAAAGTATTATTTTTGCGCCCATATCTATTAATTTATCTACAAA
>CAYPAK010000005.1:13987-19980 GCA_964408665.1 uncultured Flavobacteriaceae bacterium
TTTTTTATTGTAATTTCAGATTTGGTAATAGCCGCTAGACCAATCCAGCTTCCTATCTCTATCATATCTGGGAGGATACGATGCTCGCAACCTTTAAGTTCAGAAACACCTTCTATGGTTAAAAAATTAGAGGCAACACCTGAAATTTTGGCGCCCATACTGTTTAACATTTTACAAAGCTGCTGAATATATGGTTCGCAAGCTGCATTATATATAGTAGTAGTACCTTTGGCAAGAACGGCTGCTAGAATAATATTAGCAGTTCCTGTTACAGAAGCTTCTTCCAAAAGCATATCAGCACCGTGTAATTCTTGTGCTTCTACGCCATAAAACTTTTCTTCTTTATTAAATCTAAATGTTGCTCCTAGCTTTATAAATCCTTGAAAATGCACGTCAAGTCTTCTTCTTCCTATCTTATCTCCTCCTGGTTTTGGTATGTAACCTTTACCAAAACGAGCCAGCAAAGGACCAACTATCATAATAGAACCACGAAGCGCACTACCATCTTTTTTGAACATATCAGTCTCAAGGTATGATAAATCTAATTCATCAGCTTGAAACGTATAGGTGTCTTTAGCTAATCGCGCTACTTTTACACCTAATTTTCCTAGAATTTCTATTAGTTTATTAACATCTCGAATATCTGGAATATTAGAAATGGTTATTTTTTCATCACTGAGTAATACTGCACAAAGGATTTGCAAGGTTTCATTCTTTGCTCCTTGAGGAGTTATTTCTCCTTTTAATTCATGTCCGCCTTCTATTTTGAATGTTGCCATTAGTTTCTTCGGTATTTGTTTGATTTGTAGTTTTTACTTTTTCTGTTCTTTTTTGATTTTTTAGAATGGCTAACTGTTTTCTTTTGAAAATAAAGCGCTTCTCTTGCAGCTAGAGGCTCTTTCACGTCACTTGCTTTTATTTTTCCTTTAGAAATATCTTCTAGATGTTTTAAAATAACCGCATCATCAACAGTATCTTTATTCCAATTTAAAAAACATTTTTTCATGTGGTTTGCCGTAGTTTGAATCAGCCTATCTTTATCTTCTCCTGCTTCCCAAGAAATAGCAACGTCTATCATTGTTTTTAGGTTTTTGCCATAAAAACGATATTTAGCATCTAACTGTGGGTATTCTAATTTTTCAGGTCTTTCGTCTAATTTTTCTTTTGGTGTAATTTCAAAAGGCGTGTCTATATTTAGTTTAAAATCTGCCATTATAAATAGCTGATCCCAAAGTTTATGCTGAAAATCTGGCACATCGCGCAAATGCGGATTCAAATTACCCATTACATATAATATATTTTCTACCGCTTGTTCTTGTTTTTCTTTATCGGTTAAACTCACCGCATAATCAACCATTTTTTGAATATGACGACCGTATTCTGGTATTGCCATTTGCTTACGTTCGGTATTATATTCTAAATCGGCTACTAATGTTTCTATTTGACTCATATTTTTTTATTTATAATGATATTATCCCTTCTATTTTGCTTACTTCTTTGTATTTAGCAATAATATCATTGGAATTTTTCATTTGTACAAGTATAGATATACTTGTGTATTTTTTATTTTTAGATGTTTTTTTATTAATTACTGCTCCCATATGATTGAAATGATTTTCTAATTCGGTGATTTTTGCAGTATCTGTTGGTAATATAAATTTATATAAAAACTGACTAGGCCAAACAGGTGTTGTATCATCTATTTGTTCCTGCAATTTTTTATAAAATGCTTCTGATTGTGTTTCTTTCATAAAGTTTTTTTTGAAAATAAAGTCCGCTCGTTGTGTAAAGCGGACTTTCTTTACGCACTAATATATAAGGTTTATCGCAATCGATCCACAGATTTTACAAGTTCTTCATCCTTACGTATCGCTTTGTTTGCCAAAAACAGCAATACAATAGCTACAATAGGGACTAACAACCCAATACCTTTCTCAGTTCCTTGCGGTTCTCCAGGTAAGTTTAGTAATCGATAAATCAATAATCCTAACAAAATAAGGTTTATCAATAGTAATAGTCTAACAGTTACAAATTGATTCTGTCTGTTTTTATACAAAAAAATAGTTATTACTGCTAAAACTGCCACTAAAACAAAAGGAATTAAAAAAGAATTATCATCTTTAATAAATAAAGTAACTCCTGAATTAGTCCATAGTGGAAAGTAATTAATAGCAATACCTGCAAGCAATGCTACTAGTAATAAATATATAGTTTGTACACGTTGAATCATATTGTTTTTTCAATGCTAGGATGCAAAAATAATGTTTTTTTTATAAAAAAGCACTTTTATTCAAAATAAAGTTTGTATAATTGCAGCACTAAACAAATATAAATCATTTATATTTAAACAATCTTCAATAAACTGATATTACACATATCATTTTTTTATAAAAAAATCAATAAAATTTAAAAGACATACATTTTATGTTAGAACTTTCTGAACTTAAAGAAAAGAAGTTAGTCGAACTTCAAGAAATTGCAAAAAAACACAATTTAAAAAAGACAAGTCAATTAAAAAAAATGGATTTAATATATGCTATATTAGACCATCAAGCAGCAAATCCTGTTGCAATAGCAAAAAAGGAAACTCGTAACGAAAAAGCAGCTAGTCCAGCAAAAAATACACGAACAAAGAAACAAAGTAGCACAAAAACAACTACCGAAGCTCCTAAAAAAAGCACTACAAGTAGTAAAAAAGCTACCGAAGAAAAAAGAGCACCTCGTAAACGTAAAGAAGCTACAAAAACAAAGCCTGTAAAAGAGACTGCTACAACGCAAAAAAATAACACTGAAGCAACAGTTTCTCCTAAAGAGGAAAATAAAGCTAAAGCAAATCATAAAACAAGGAAAGCTAAAGATGATACTACTGCTTCTTCTCAAAAGAACAGCAGACAAGAGAATCATAAAGCAAACCAAAATAATCCTAATCATCCGAGTTATATTGGACCAAAAAAGGATAGCAATACCAGTGCAAAAGCTCCTGAAAAGAATAAAGGACAGCACAAAGAACAAAGCAAACCTCAGCACCAAGCTAGAAATAACAAAAAAAGACGCGAGCCAGAACATGAATTCGGCGGTATCATAGAAAGTGAAGGTGTATTAGATATTATGCAAGATGGCTATGGTTTTTTACGCTCATCAGACTATAATTATTTATCATCTCCAGATGATATTTATGTATCACAATCGCAAATACGTTTATTTGGTCTAAAAACAGGAGATACGGTACTTGGTATGGTGCGCCCTCCAAAAGAAGGCGAAAAATACTTTCCACTTATTAAAGTAAACAAAATTAACGGTTTATCTCCAGAGGTAGTTCGTGATAGAATTTCTTTTGAGCACTTAACACCATTATTTCCTGAAGAAAAGTTTGATATGGCAAAGCGTCAAGCATCACTTTCTACAAGAATATTAGATTTATTTGCTCCTATTGGTAAAGGGCAACGCGGTATGATAGTAGCGCAACCTAAAACAGGTAAAACAATGCTGCTAAAAGATATAGCAAATGCTATTGCTGCAAATCATCCAGAGGTTTACCTTATTGTATTACTTATAGATGAACGCCCTGAGGAAGTTACTGATATGAAACGTAATGTAATGGCAGAAGTAGTAGCTTCTACCTTTGATGAACCCGCAGAAAAACACGTAAAAGTGGCTAATATCGTTTTAGAAAAAGCAAAACGATTAGTAGAATGCAAGCACGATGTAGTCATCTTACTAGACTCTATAACGCGTCTTGCTCGTGCTTACAATACTGTAGCGCCTGCATCTGGAAAAATACTTTCGGGTGGTATTGATGCCAATGCATTACATAAACCAAAACGATTCTTTGGAGCTGCTCGTAATATAGAAAATGGTGGTTCATTAACTATAGTAGCAACAGCCCTTACCGAAACAGGTTCTAAAATGGACGAAGTTATCTTTGAAGAATTCAAAGGAACAGGTAATATGGAACTTCAATTAGACAGAAACATATCTAACAGACGTTTATATCCTGCTATTGATTTAATAAAATCAAGCACTAGACGTGATGATCAGCTACTAAGTGATACAGAATTACAACGTATGTGGGTTTTACGTAAATACCTTGCCGATATGAATCCTCTTGAAGCAATGCAGTTTGTACGTGATAGAGTAAAAGATACGCGAACTAATGAAGAGTTTTTAAATACAATGAATGGTTAAACCATTACAACGCAAAAAAAAGCCTTGATTTTAAATTAAAATCAAGGCTTTTTCTTTATAAAATAGTTTCCTATTTTTTAATAAACTTCTTTGTTATTATTTTCGTGTTCGTATAGGCTTTAATAATATAATTACCACTAGCTAATTCAAATACTGGAAACGAATACATACTGCTCAATTCGTTTTCATTAACTTTATGATGCGCTACCAACTTTCCTGATACATCAAGAATAGTATAAGAATTAATAGTATCAGTACTATCGGCTAATTGCAAGGTCATATACACACCATTAGAAGGGTTAGGATAAAGCACCGCACCGTCTTCAAAAGCATTTTCTGAAACATAAGCGCTATTATCTACTACTGTAAACGACCCCATCATACCACCATCTTCGTGATTAAGCATATGGCAATGATACATAAATGGTATGGTATTATCTGCAAAATCTTCAAATTTTGCTATTATTTTCATAGAACCTCCACCTGCAGGAACCAAATAGGTATCTTGCCAACCTTGTGCATTTTCTGGAATAGTAGTATTACCATTTATGCTTAATATTTGAAATTGAATATCATGCACATGGAAAGGATGACTTATTGGCGTGTTATTATTAACCGTCCAAACTTCCATATTATTTAATGGTATGGTTACATTGATAGTATTCATATCAAAACTTACTCCATTAATAGAAAAATCGCCGTTTAATTGATTTTGCCCTCCTGTTAATGATGCAAAATCAAAAGTACGTGTATCATCTGCATCAGCCTCTACATAAGGCACAACAGTAGTCAACGCACTAGGGATAGCAGTAATTGGGTTAGCCGTTGGCGCTACTACATTAAGCTGTATAATATTAAAATCTGCTCCGTTTAATGGATTTGGATTGTAATTATTTAAGGTAAGCCCTGAACCCATTCCTGGATAAGTAGCTCCAAAAATACCATTAGGAAATTCAGAAGCATAACTTTTTAAATAAATCGTTTGTCCTTGCATACCTGTTAAATCTACTAATATTTCGCCACGTTCTCCCGGTGCTAATTGCAAGCGTGTAACGGCATTAGGTGAAGGAAGCAAACCACCATCTGTTGCTATGTGATAAAAAGTAGCATTATTAGATAAACCAAAGTTAAAAACACGCTGTGTAGAACCATCTAATATACGTAAGCGAACCACTTGTGCTGGCACATCTACCATAGGGTTTACCGTTGCATTTACTATTAATGTATCATCATTATTGGTATGATTTACCACTTGATTACTAGTATCAAAATCTTTAGTCTGCACTACAAGAGGAATATCATCTACACCATAAGTTCGTGGCAATGCCAAAGCAGCTTCTTCAGTATCTCGGATAATAATCATTCCTGCTATACCTTTGGTAACATGCTCATCGGTAAATTCATCTAAATGCGGATGATACCACATGGTAGAAGCGTTATTCATAACGGTAAACTGTGGGTTCCAAGTTGTTCCTGGTAGAATTTCGGTATGTGGACCTCCATCATTAGAGGCATTCACATGCATTCCATGCCAGTGTATTGTAGTAGGCTGCCCTAGGTTATTAGTAACGTTAATATTTAAATTATCGCCTTTATTCATAATAAGTGTAGGTCCTAAAATAGCACCGTTTGCCCCCATAGTATTGGTTACTGCTCCAGGTAAAAACTGATGCGTCCCATTCTGTAAGGTCAAGTTAATGTTTGTACTCTCAATAGTACTTGGAATGAGTAACGGATTTTGCGCCTGTATTGTTAATACAAAAAACACTAGTAAAAATGTTAAATTCTTCTTCATAATTTATTAATTT
>CAYPAK010000006.1:0-8413 GCA_964408665.1 uncultured Flavobacteriaceae bacterium
CGAATGTTGAAATATATTCTTTATAACCTAAAGACGTCTTCAGTTTGGAAGATGCTGAATCAAGTTCAGCATGACGTATGGGAGTTTATAAGTCTAAAGTTTGTAAAGTAGCAAGTAGTAGCCGTTATTCCTTCAACTCCTCAATACCTATATTGTGTTTTTTGAATAGTTTACGCGAATCTTTTACAAATGTTTTGAACTTACTTTGCCAAAAAGTATTCATCTCATAATAATTATGTTTTTCGTAATCTGCACAAGGAATAATGATATATTCCTTCTTTCCATCTTTTATGGGTTTATAGATATACGTAAGGTAATAGCCTTTACTAGCAATGTGCGTTTTTCCGTTTTCTTTTTGTAGTGTAAAACGAAACATAGCGCCGCCATCACGTCTTCGGGGTTCTTGATTAGACACATAATTTCCTAAAGAATATGCTATGAGTTTTTCTTTTCCAGAAACGCTGTCTTTCTCATAAACCATTGGTTGTAATACGTGTGGATGCGAACCTATGATGATGTCCACACCTTTATTAAATAAATAATGGGCTAATTTTTTTTGTTTTTTCGATGCTAAAGATTGGTATTCGTTTCCCCAATGCAGCATTACAAGAAGCTTGTCAAGCTGTTCTTTTTTTGCTTGTTTTATGTCTGTATTAATTTGTAAAGTATCTATAAGATTTACTTTTACCCCTTTCGGAATGGGTATTCCATTTGTGCCATAGGTATAATTAAGCAAGCCTACTTTTATGTTGTTTTGGTTGAATATTAATAAGTTTTGCTTTGTTCTTGCCAAACTATCTTTAAATGTTCCTGTATGTTTTATCTCTAAAGAATCTAAGACTTTAATGGTACGTAGTATTCCTTTTTTTCCGCTATCACAAGAATGATTGTTTGCGGTAACCAACACATCAATACCATAATCGCGAGCCGCTACTGCCAAAGCATCGGGAGAACGAAAGTTGGGGTAGCCACTATACCGAGAGCCTGGTAGAGTAACTTCTAAATTAGCAACAGCAACATCTACTTTGCTTATAATAGGGCAGACTTCGCTAAAGACGTTTTCATAATTATACGTTTTTGTTTTAGCATCAAAAGCAGCATTTATTTGTGGTTTGTGCCCCATAATATCGCCCATAAAAAAAAAAGATAAAGAGTCTATTTTTGGTTTTACAATAGTATCTTTTTTTATTACAGTTTCTGATTTGGATTTATTAATCGTAGTATCAGTACAGGAAAAGAGTAGTATAATTACTAAAAATAGGCTTTTTGGTATCATTGTAGTTCAAGGACTTTTTTAATTACATTATCATTTTTATTAATAATGGTATAATAGGCTTCATCGCCATAAAGTTGACGTGCTACTAGGGCTTTTATAAATTCTTTTAAAACCTTATTTTTTCCCAATTGAAAATGTGCGTTTCCTTGTGTTTTTTGTAATTCTTTTCTAAAGAAGGTAATCACCTCTTCGGTATATTGATTATTGGTAACAAAATCTTCTTGTGCTACTGTAGCCAAACGGTTTCTGTTTTTATCTATATATTTATAAATATATTCGCTTAAAATACTATAATGCATTAAGCCACCAAGACCCACTAAATTTTCTGTATTTATAGGAACGAAAACATCAGGAATAATACCACCACCGCCGTAAACTATTTTGCCTTTTGGTGTAGTAAATTTAAGTGAATCTACTACGTGAATACTGTCTTTGGTAAGGAGTTCGCCTGTAAATTTTCTGTTTTTTTCTTCTTGATAATAGGCTTTTGCATGTCCTTTTTGATATGGTTTCTGTATAGAACGTCCTGTGGGTGTATAATAGCGAGAAGTGGTAAGCCGTATAGCAGAACCATCGCCTAATTCCATTTGTTGTTGCACCAATCCTTTACCAAAGGAACGTCTTCCTATAATAGTTCCTCGGTCATTATCTTGTATTGCTCCTGCTAGTATTTCACTTGCCGATGCGGAGTCTTCATCTATTAAAATATAGAGTTTTCCTTGTTCAAATTCGCCTTTTTCGGTAGCGTATGTTTTATCTATTACTTTTCGTTTGTTTTTGGTAAACACAATAAGCTCATCATCAGGTAAGAACTCATCTACTATAGCTTCTGTGGTGTGCAAATAACCTCCAGAATTACCTCTTAAATCTACAACAAGTTGTTTGATGTTTTGTTTTTTGAGCTTATGCAGCCCTTGCATAAATTCGGTGTAAGTACTATTAGCAAATCGGGTTATCTTTATATATCCCAAACTGTCATTTAGCATATAAGACGCTACAACACTTGGTATTTTTACATCGCCACGTGTTATATTTAATTGAAATAAGGAATCTTTAGTTTTTCTAAAAATTTTCAAATTTACTTTAGTATCTTTTTTACCTTTGAGTGCTTTCTTTATGGTATCGGTTGTTATGTTTTTTCCAAAAAGAGGCATATTATCTGCCTGAAGTATTCTATCTCCTGCTAGCAAACCAGCTTTTTCACTAGGGCCATCTGGTATAATACGTGTTACATTTAAGGTGTCTTGTAACATATTAAACTCTACGCCAATACCTACAAAACTTCCTTCCATATCATCATTGACAGCGGCTAATTGTTCTTTGGGAATATATATAGAATGCGGGTCTAAAGAGCCTATAATATCTTCAATAGCGTTATCAAGTAAACTATCGGTATTTACCTCATCTACATAATCGTGGTTTATATAATTGATGAGTTTTTTTACCTTTTGTTCTTGTATGCTATTATTTGCAAAAAAACCACCATTACTATTTTTATAGTTTAGCTGGCTACCAAGAATAATACCGATAGCTGCTGCCAAGCTAATCCAGATAGGAATATATATGTTGTTTTTTGTCAAAGTATGGCTTTTTTAAGCATTAATTTATAATGATATTTTCTTCAAAGATACAAAGTTTCAGTTAAGTGCAAAATTAGATTTCTAACTAAAATCATTAGCCTAAACATTCTACTTTTACTCCTGCTTTTTCTAAAAAATCTTTACCTGAGGTGTCTTTGTATTGATCTAGATAAACCACGCGCTTTATTCCTGACTGAAAAATCAATTTACTACAGTCTTTACAAGGCGACATCGTTATATAAAGCGTAGCATCTCTACAAGACTGTGTAGAACCTGCTACTTTGAGTATGGCATTCGCTTCGGCATGAAGTACGTGCCATTTGGTAAGTCCTTCACTATCTTCACAACAGTTATCAAAGCCTGTGGGTGTGCCGTTATAACCATCGGAAATAATCATGCGTTCTTTTACTATTAATGCGCCTACTTGTTTGCGTTTGCAATGTGAAAGTTTAGCCCATTCTTGTGCCATTTTTAAATAAGCAATATCGTATTTTAGTTGTTTTTTTTTCATAAAACTTGGTTTTTTTTGAATGCTAAAATCCTAGTATTATTTTAGCAATAGTAAAGAAAATAAAAATTCCAAAAATATCATTGGACGTAGTAATAAAAGGGCCTGTTGCCACTGCTGGATCTATATTTTTTTTAGCCAAAAGCAACGGTACAAAAGTACCAATCATAGAGGCTAATACAATAACTGCAATAAGTGATATAGAAACTACTAAGCTCATTTTGAAGGTAAAACCGTGTATTACACTTCCCATAAAATGCCCTATAATCAATAATATTATAGCGAGTATTATCCCATTTATTAAACTTAATGAAAACTCTTTAATCAGGCGCTTTACTATAGAACCTTTGAGCGTTCCATTAGCAAGTCCTTGCACTACAATAGCCGAAGACTGCACGCCTACATTTCCTGCAGTTGCCGCTATAAGCGGCGTGAAGAAAAACAATGATGCATAAGTGTTCATTGCAGTATTAAAACTACTTAATACCGTAACACTTACAAAACCACCAACTAAGGCAATAATAAGCCATGGCAAACGTGCTTTTATCAATTCTTTAATAGAATCATCGGCTTCTACATCTTCCGAAAGTCCTGCTGCCATTTGGTAATCTTTATCGGCTTCTTCTTTTATAAAATCTACCACGTCATCTATGGTAATTCTTCCTATAAGTTTGCCCATTTCATCAATAACAGGCACTACAAAAAGGTCATATTTTTGCATGGTTTGCGCTACAAGTTCGGCAGAGTCGTTAGCTTTTACAGAAATTAAATTATCATCATATAAATTGGCTATTTTACTTTTAGGATCTGCGGTAAGCAAGCGTTTTAACGATAGTCTTCCTAAAAGAATTTCATCATCATCTACCACATAAACAGAAAGTACTCTATCTACATCTTGTGCTTGTTTACGCATTTCTTTTACACAAGCGTTAATGGTTAAATCTTTATTTACATGGATAAGTTCTTTCCCCATCAACCCTCCTGCAGTATCTTCATCATAGCGTAATAAATCTACAATATCTTTGGCGTGTTCCTTGTCTTCAAGTTGCTGTATTACCTCTTCTTTTTGATATTCTGGAAGTTCTGCAATAATATCTGCGGCATCATCGGTTTCTAGCTCATCTATTTCTTCTGCTATTTCTTTTGATGAAAGGTTATTCAGTACTTTTTCTCGCGTGTCTTCATCTAGCTCTGTAAGAATATCTGAGGTAGTCTCACTATCTAATAAACGCATAATATAGATAGCATCATCAAAACTTAATTCGTCAAGAATTTCAGCTAAATCTGCTGGATGGAGATCTGCTAATTGTGCATTTAATCGCGTATCGTCTTGATTGGCAATTAACTCTTCTACCGTTGCTATAAAGCTTTTATCAAATTCGAAAGCCATAATTACTATTCTTTAGTATCGTCTATTATTTTTTGTGTCAGCATTATAAAATCTGCTACGCCAAGTTGTTCTGGTCGTTTTGCAAAGATAGCATCTTCTCGGAGTTTAGCACTTAATTGAAACGATTTTAAACTGCTACGTAGCATTTTTCGCCTTTGGTTAAAAGCTGTTTTTACTACTCTAAAAAATAATTTTTCATCAACAGGAAGCGTATAGTTTTCTTTTCGAGTCATTTGAAGCACTCCAGAATCTACTTTTGGTGGCGGATCAAAAACTACGGGAGGCACAGTAAATAAATATTCTACTTCATAAAATGCTTGTGCTAATACCGATAAAATACCATATTTTTTACTCCCTGGTTTCTCGGCAATACGCTCAGCAACTTCTTTTTGAAACATCCCAGAAAAAAAAGGAATAGCTTCACGATGCTCTAGTGTTTTAAAAACAATCTGTGTAGAGATATTATATGGAAAATTACCTATTATAGCATATTGATTTTTTCCAAAAAGCGTTTGCAAGTCCATTTTAAGGAAATCTCCTGCTATAATTTTTAAGCCTTTATCTAGAAAATGCATATGTAAGTATGCTACAGATTCATCATCTATTTCTACTACGGTAGTATCTAAGTCTTTTTTCAATAAAAACTGCGTAAGCACACCCATTCCTGGCCCTATTTCTAGCACTTTAAGTTTTGTGTCTGTAATCGTATCGGCTATGCGTTCGGCTACAGATAGATCTTTCAAAAAATGCTGCCCTAGATGTTTTTTTGCTTTAACACTCATGCTTTTTGCTCGTCTATTAGTTCTAGCTCTGTACGGAATGCAACAAATTTACCTGAAAAATGCTTCGCTCCTTCTTTACGAAGTGTATCGGCGTCTTCTTGGTAATATTTTTCTAGTGTTTCTTTACTATCGGTAGTATATTGCACGCTATATGTAGTGCCACCCATTTCTTCTTCTATCATCACTTTGGTCATTTTTGCCTTGGTGAATTTTCCTAAAGCAAGCATTTGTGGTATATGCTCTTCTTTCATCCATTGTAGCCATTTATCGTGAACATCATCGGCTATATTTATGGTAACATTATATATGTACATCTTTTTTATTTTTAATTTAGTTCTTTATCTCCTCGTAGTATTCTATAACGTTTTTGTGCCGTTACAAAATAAATACTCGATGGGTATTCTAGTATTATTTTTTCGTAATAATTTTTGGCTTCTATTTCATTAGCTAAATAGTTATCATAGAGTTGTGCCAACTGATAATAGCTATTATCAACCAAAATTCCTTCTGGATTAATCCGTATTATTTTTTTATAATTACTTGCTGCTTTTTTATATTCTTTCCGTTTAGCATAAAGACTTGCTTGTTTAAATAAAGCATCATCTTCTACATCGTGTCCTTTGTATTTTTTGAGCAATTCAGACAAAACAGTTATCGCTTCATTATCTTTGTTTTGATAGGCTAATAAATCTGCTTTGGCATACATCTTCAAAGCTAATTTCAAAGAGTCTTTTACGGTATTATTACTTATCAAAAGGCTTAACTTCATAGCATCATTGGCTATAAGCTGCGAGGTAGATGATTTGAGTACGTCCAACTGGTTTTTTGCCCAATGAAAATCGCCTTTATAATACGATACTTGCGCTATTTTGTAACGTGCTTGCTGCGCCAAAATATCATTTTTTAAATCGATTTCTATTTGCGATAAATAGATTAAAGCACTATTGAATTTATTATCATAAACTAAAATGTCTGCAAGGGCTAATTTTACTTCTGCTTTTTGAAATTTATTAAGTTGTTTTTTTAATGTTTTCTTTAAAAAAGCTATTGCTTCGGTTAATTTATCTTGGTTAAACGCCATGTGTTTAGCATAGAGTAATTGTGTTTTGAGTGTGCTTTCTCCCCGTCCAAAGTCAGTAAAAAATTGTTCAAACTCCGTATTTATTACTTCATTTGATACGGTTTTACTATTCATTTTAGTTTTAATTAAATAATGACTTGCTTTTATTTTATCAGTACTGCGCTGTGCTTCAGTTTTTACATAATTAAAAATAGTAAGAGCATCTTCAAAATTCTTATTTTCCAAAGAAATTTTTCCTAAACCTATTATTGGGTTTAACGAACCTTGCGTTCTTTTATAAATAGCCTTTTGCTGTACAAATGCTTTATAATATTCTTGCTGCTGTATATATATCCAGCTCAGTAAATTATTATAACTCACTATTGGATTTTCTTGCAAACGCTTAATAAGTAAGTGTTTTAGCTTTTTATTACTATCATCATACGGGTTATTGGTTACATATTGTCCTAAAACACGCTGTACCGTTCCTAAATATTGTGGTTTTTTAGCGAGTAAATCTAAGTAAGCGCCAAACATTTTTTCAAAATCTCCTTTTTCGCCATAAAGACGTGCTAGTTGCAATTCATAATTCATTTTAGGGTTCGCAGTCATAGCAATTTTATAACTTTTTATAGCAAAATCAAGCAACTGATATTGCGTAAATTTTCTAGCAACAGCATAAGCTAATATCGGTTTTTCTTTTAATTTTGCTATTGTTTCATTATAATAAAATAAAGCCTGAACACTATCTTTTTTCAATTTATAATTATACCCCAAATCAATTAAAAAATCTATATTTCTATTAAATTTTTTAATTTTTTTCTCTAAAACAATTTGAGCATTATCTAATTGATTTAGCTCTTGATAGCTTTTTACTAATCGATCATAAACAGCAATATTATAGCTATTTTCTGCAATTTTTTTCTTGTAAATAGGGATCGCTTTTTCAAATTCTCCTCGTTCAAAATAAGAATCAGCAAGAGCATTGCTTTGTGAGAAAGCAAGGTTTGCAATAAGCAATAAAATAATTAAAGTTAAATTTTTCATTAATTAAAAGTAAATAATTGGCAATATACTAAAAAAAACAGTAGATTTGTGTTTTAAAAGTCCTTGGTTATGAAAAGAATACACATTACAATGCTGGTTTTATTTACCATATCTGCTATAAAAGCACAAACGTTTATGCATGAAGCAGGTTTTTTTATTGGCCCTGTAAGTACCCAAACAGACTATGGTGAACGTGGTGATTTCGAATCTAACACGGCAAATGTAGGTTTTAGTGTTGGTGCATTTCACGTATTATCTTTCTATAGTGGACGCTCATATATTGAAAAAAACTTGCGCTTGCGTACCGAATTTTCTTTTGCATCTACTAATTTAAAATATCATGGTGTTTACGTAGCTCCAGAAGATACTTCTACTGCTGCTGATCAACTTAGAGCAATGAAAGGAAAAATATCTTATACTAATATTGGGTCACAATTAGAGCTAAATATCATCAACTTAAGTAGTAGAACTAGTGATATTTATATCTACGGAACAGTTGGAGGTATGTATTCATTTGGAAGTTCTACTATTTCATCATCTTTAGGAAATATAGCAAATACAAATGTGCTTCCTGATTTTTTAACTGATGAACCTGACCAATATCGTAATGTTAAATTTAGCACTTTTTCTATGACTGCTGGACTCGGGTTATCTCTTGAATTAAGTAGAAACTCTAGACTTTTTGCTGAGTACCGTAATCAATTTTTCTTCTCAGACTGGGTGGATGGTTTAAATGCTAAAAACTTTGAACCAAACAAAAAGAATGATGC
>CAYPAK010000006.1:8513-19865 GCA_964408665.1 uncultured Flavobacteriaceae bacterium
ACTGGGTGGATGGTTTAAATGCTAAAAACTTTGAACCAAACAAAAAGAATGATGCTGCTGCACAATTAACTTTTGGAGTTACTTTTTATCTAGGGAGATAAGAAGCTAGTAAACTTATAGTTTTTTCAGTGCTTAAGCTATTGCTTGATCTAAATCTGCAATCAAATCAGTAACATCTTCTATACCAACGCTAAGACGTATTAACGAATCTACTACACCTGTTTTTTCACGCTCTTCTTTAGGGATAGATGCATGTGTCATACTTGCAGGATGTCCGCAAAGCGATTCTACACCTCCTAAAGACTCGGCTAAGGTGAAAAGTTTTAAATTTTCTACTATGTTTATCGCTTTTTTATAATCATTACCTTTAGTTGTAAAAGAAATCATACCGCCAAAATCATGCATTTGTTCCTTCGCAACATTGTGGTTAGGGTGATTTGCTAAACCAGGATAATATACATTTGCTATTTTAGGATGATTTACTAAAAATTGTGCTATTTTTTTAGCATTCTCACAATGACGCTGCATACGCACATGAAGTGTTTTAATACCACGGAGTGCTAGAAAACTATCCATAGGGCCACAAACGGCTCCACTTGCATTTTGTATAAAATACAATTCATCAGCAAGGTTTTTGTCTTTTACAATCAAAGCACCCATTACTAAATCCGAATGTCCTCCTATATATTTTGTAGCCGAATGCATTACAATATCCGCCCCTAATTCCAATGGTTGTTGTAAGTAAGGTGTAGCAAATGTATTATCTACTGCAAGTACTATTTTATGTGATTTTGCTATGGCAGCTACGGCTTTTATATCAATAATATTCAGCATTGGGTTGGTAGGTGTTTCTACCCAAATTAGCTTTGTGTTTTTGTTTATTTTAGCAGTTATTGCAGTTACATCATCCATCCCTACAAAATGAAAAACTAAGCCGTATTTTTCAAATATTTTGGTAAACAAACGAAAAGTTCCTCCGTATAAATCATTGGTAGAAATAATCTCATCTCCTGGTTTAAAAAGTTTCATCACGGCGTCTATCGCAGCAAGTCCTGAACCAAAAGCTAAGCCATAATTACCACTTTCTATACTTGCCAAAGCGTTTTCTAGGGCAGTACGGGTTGGATTTCCTGTACGTGAATATTCATAACCTTTATGTCCTCCTGGTGTGCTTTGTGCATAAGTAGAAGTCTGATAAATAGGTGGCATTACTGCTCCTGTGCTTTCATCATGTTTTTGATTTCCGTGTATTGTTTTAGTATTAAATTTCATTTTTTTTGTTTAATCGTTTTATTAATTTACCAACCGTAAGTCCTTGTACTAATATAGAAAACACAACTACAATATAGGTAATTACCAAAAATAATTCTTTGTGCATAGTATCAGTAAGACTCAACGCTAAAGCGATAGATATACCGCCACGAAGTCCTCCCCAAGTCATTACAAGGTTTGTGTTGGGTACAAAATCTAGTTTTTTCTTAAAATATTTAATAGGTATTAAAAGTGAAATATAACGAATTACTAATAAAGTAGGAACTGCTAATATTCCTGCAAGTATATATTTACCATCAAATGTTAATATTAAAATCTCCAAACCTATCATTACAAACAAAATAGTATTGAGCAGAATATCTATGAGTTCCCAAAACTTATCTACATAAAGCTCTACTATTTCAGACATGGCACTTTGACGCATGGTATCATTTCCTACTATAAGCCCTGCTACAACCATAGCAAGTGGTGCAGAAAGATGCAAATAATGTGCAAAGAGCGTTCCTCCCATTACGGCCGCAATGGTTATAATAACCTCTACATCATAATCATCTATAGATTTCATTAGTTTATAAGTAGTATAACCTACAAAAGCTCCAAGAAGCAATCCGCCACCTACTTCAAGGGTAAAAAGTTTAATAACATCTAATATGGAAACTTGATCTACGCCTAATGTAGCAATTTTGTAAATTGTTAAAAATATCACTACACCAACACCATCGTTAAATAAGGATTCGCCTACTATTTTTGTTTCTAATTTTTTTGGTGCATTTGCTTTCTTTAAAATACCAAGCACCGCTATAGGGTCTGTAGGCGATATCAATGCGCCAAACAGTAAACAGTAAATAAAATCTACCTCGATACCTACTAGCATTAACACGTAATGCATTACAATACCTACTAAAAAAGTAGAAATCAACGTACTAAACGTTGCAAACAACAATACAGGTTTCCGTTGTATTTTTAGCTGTGTAAAATTAGTATGCAAAGCACCTGCAAAAAGCATAAAACTAAGCATTACGTCTAGTAGTAATTCACTAAAGTCTATTTTAGCAATAAACTCTTTCTCGTGAATCAGCAAGGTATCATCTATCAAACCTATGGTTAGTATTAATAAAGAAAAAACAATGGTTATCACCATTAAACCAATAGTAGTTGGCAGTTTTAAAAACCGTATATTGATATACCCAAAAGCTGCTGAAAGCATAATAAGTATTGTAGCGATTTGAAAATATTCCATAAGTTTATTATTTGTTGCAATATAAGAAACCTTTTAGAAACAAAAAACCTCAAAACAATGTTTCGAGGTTTTTATATGTTTATGTAATAACGTTTAATCTGCTAAAAGTATCGCTTTATTGTTATTCATTTCTAAAGTACCACCGTTAATAGTAAAAACATAATCTTTACCATCTTGAGTAAATTTAGCTGCAAAATCTTCGGAAATTGTAATGTTATTTCCTGCAAATCGTACTTCGCCTGCTGCTAATAGTGAAACTACAGCTGCGTGATTATCTAGCATTTGAAAACTCCCATTTACTCCTGGCACAGATACTTGTGCTATCTCTGTACTTAGTATAATTGCTTCTGGTGTGATTATTTCTAGTAACATATAAATTAAGCTTTCATTTTTTCTCCAGCTTCGATTACCTCTTCGATACTACCTTTAAGGTTAAATGCTGCTTCTGGATATTGATCTAATTCACCATCCATAATCATATTAAATCCTTTTATAGTTTCTTTGATATCTACAAGCACTCCTTTAAGACCTGTAAACTGTTCTGCTACGTGGAATGGTTGTGATAAGAAACGTTGTACACGTCTTGCTCTATGCACAATAAGTTTATCTTCTTCAGATAACTCTTCCATACCTAGAATGGCAATAATATCTTGTAATTCTTTATAACGTTGTAATAATTCTTTTACACGTTGTGCTGTATTATAATGCTCATCTCCTAAAATAGCAGCAGAAAGAATTCTTGAAGTAGAATCTAAAGGATCTACCGCTGGATAAATACCAAGCTCCGCAATCTTACGAGACAATACTGTTGTAGCATCTAAATGTGCAAATGTAGTTGCTGGCGCTGGATCTGTAAGGTCATCGGCAGGCACATATACTGCTTGTACAGAAGTAATAGAACCATTTTTAGTAGAAGTAATACGCTCTTGCATAGCTCCCATTTCTGTTGCTAATGTTGGTTGGTAACCTACCGCTGAAGGCATACGTCCTAAAAGTGCTGACACCTCAGAACCTGCTTGTGTAAAACGGAAGATATTATCTACGAAAAACAATACATCTTTTCCTTGTCCTTCACCTGCTCCATCACGGAAATATTCTGCAATAGTAAGTCCTGATAAAGCTACACGAGCACGTGCTCCTGGTGGCTCATTCATTTGACCGAATACAAAAGTTGCTTTAGAATCTTTCATTCCTGCTTTATCAATTTTTGATAAATCCCATCCACCATTTTCCATTTCTTCCATGAAATCGTCTCCGTATTTGATAATACCAGATTCTAACATTTCACGAAGTAAATCATTACCTTCACGAGTACGTTCTCCTACTCCTGCAAACACAGAAAGTCCTCCGTGCCCTTTGGCAATATTATTAATAAGCTCTTGTATAAGTACTGTTTTACCTACTCCTGCTCCTCCAAATAAACCAATTTTACCTCCTTTTGTGTAAGGCTCAATAAGGTCTATTACTTTTATTCCTGTATAAAGTACTTCTGTAGAAGTAGATAAATCTTCAAATCTTGGTGCATCACGGTGAATAGACATTCCGTTGTTTCCATCTTTAGGCATATCATCCATACCATCAATAGCATCTCCAACTACATTAAAAAGTCTTCCATAAACATTACCTACTGGTATTTTTATAGGATTTCCTTTTGCTACTGCTTCATCACCTCTTTTAAGACCATCAGTAGAGTCCATTGCGATACAACGTACCGTGTTCTCTCCTACATGTTGTTCTGCTTCTAATACTAAAACTCCATTTTTTCTTTGGATTTCTAATGAATCGTAAATTTTAGGTAATACTACGCCGCCTTCAAAAACAACGTCAACTACCGGTCCAATAATTTGAGCTACTTTACCAACTACTTTAGACATATCTTTTATATTTTTTTTAATAGTTTTAATAATCCACCTAAAAAAGGTGTATTTCAAGGCGCAAAGATAATTTATTTATTTTAAATTTTAATAAAGATTTTGCTATTTTTGACAATATTATTAACATCCTAAAAACATTATACTATAATTAATGGATTTCTTTATAAAAAACATTCAAATCGGGCTCTTTCATGTCTTAGACAGTAATGCATTAGACCATTTATTTTATCTATTTGTGTTAATTATTCCTTTTACTTACAAAAATTGGAAAAAAGCGTTATTTACCATTAGTTTTTTTACCATTGCCCACACCATTACCTTGTTTTTAGCTACTTATAATAGTATTCATTATTCTAGCAGTTTAATAGAAACATTAATACCTATTACTATTATATTTACTGCCCTTTTTAATATTTTTTCTCGCAAAGATAGCAATACTAAATACCAATATTTGAGTGCTTTTGCCTTCGGACTAATACACGGCTTAGGTTTCTCTTCTGGTTTTAGGATGCTTTTTGGCAGGGTGCAAAACAAAGCTGCTTTGGTTATTGAGTTTGCGCTTGGTATTGAACTAGCACAACTAGTTTTAGCAATTAGTCTGTTTTTGGTTAATTATATCGTACTTGATTTAATAGTAACTAATCAAAAACTATGGGTGCGGATTACCTCATCACTTATCCTTATAGCAACAGTATTATTGTTTTTCTAATGACAATTCTTTATAACGAAAACAATTTGTAGTATGGTCATTAACCATTCCTGTAGCTTGCATGTGCGCATAGATAATAGTAGCTCCTACAAATTTAAATCCTCGCCCCTTCAAGTCTTTGCTGATTTTTTGAGCTAAAGGTGTAGTTGCTGGAACATCTGTATTGGTTTTCCATTTATTCTGAATAGGTTCTCCATTTACAAAACTCCAGATGTATTTAGAAAAACTACCAAATTCTTTTTGAACCGTTATAAAAGCCTGCGCATTGCTCACTGTAGCTTTTATTTTTAGCTTGTTGCGTATAATGCCTTTATCTTGTACTAATTCTGCTAGTTTTTTATCGGTATAAGTAGCTATTTTTTGATAATCAAAATTATCAAAAGCCTTACGAAAGTTATCACGTTTCTTTAAAACGGTAATCCAACTCAATCCCGCTTGAAATGTTTCTAATATTAAAAACTCAAAAAGCGTAGCGTCATCATAAACTGGAACTCCCCATTCCTTATCGTGATACGCTATATAAATTGGATTGCTACCTACCCAAGAGCATCGCTGCTTATCAGACATTATTTACGCTGAAATTTATACGTAATGAAACCCTTAGCTACTTTTGCTGCATCTTTTTTCATGTTAAAAGTAGTCATCTCAGCAAACATCAATGCAGTTTCGTGAAGACATTTGTTTTTGGTAGTAGTACGTTTTCTGTTTACCTTAGCTTTGATTACTTGCCCAAGCGGATCAACCTCTATATTTACTACCACAAACCCTCCTTCTATACAAGTATAAATAGGGTTAGGTATAATATCTTGATGTCTTCCTTTTAGGAAATAAGTGATCGTACTTTTTCTAAATTTATTTTCTTTACGGGTAATTTTATCTGTCTTACCAGTACCGTTGGACTCGGTTTCTTTTTTTTCTTCTAAAGCGCCTTCGGTCGTCTTTTCTATTTTGGTGCTTTTTCCTGTTTCTGTATCTTGACTCATGTCAAAAGACTTTAATGATTTTTTAAAATCTTCAACACTTTGGTCTTCCGCTTCGTTTAATGCATTATGTGTAAAAAAGTTTTTTACAATTCGTTTACGAGCTATTTCTATAATATCGTCTTGAGGTTTTAATTCTTCAAACAATTTGGTATTATCTTCTTCCATAATTTCCATCATTGCACGTTCTTTGGCAATTTGCTTAGAAATATATAAATTAGACAATGATACTAATAAAATAGCATTTATTGTTAACGTTACTAAAAGGGCTTTACTTGCATGTGATTTCATAGGAGCAAATATATATAAAAATAATTAGTTTTAACAAATTAAAATTAATGTATATTTGTCATTAACTTTTTAAACTAAAAAAATGATACTACAAATTCACTCTTATTGGGCTTACGTTGTTTTAATTATACTTACTATTGCCTTTTTTAATGCTCTTTTAGGCTTTATAAAAAAACGTTCTTATAAAGATATTGATATGCGTATCTCGCGATTTACGCTAATAATTATGCATTTTCAATTAATTTTTGGTTTTGGTGTTTATTTTATATCTACTTATTATAAAAGTGCTAAAGCAGCAGGAATGGGAGCTGCTATGAAAGATAAAACAATACGCATGTTTATAGTAGAACATCCTATAATGATGATTCTTGCTATAGTGTTGGTTACTGTAGGCTTTGTAAAACACAAAAAACAACCTATATCTGTTGCGCGTTTTAAAACATTGAGTATTTATTATGGTATTGCACTTCTTTTTGTATTATCAAAATTACCTTGGTCACAATGGCTAAGCTAAAAAATGCTTGATTTATCTCAAATACAGAAAACAGTTTCCTTCGGCAATTTAGAATTGCTCGCAAGGCAAATTGTAGAAGGCTATATTGTAGGTCTTCACAAAAGTCCTTTTCATGGTTTTTCGGCTGAATTTGCAGAGCACAAACGCTACAACCAAGGTGAAAGTACTAAACATATAGACTGGAAACTTTTTGCCAAGACAGATAATATGTTTACCAAGCGCTTTGAGGAAGAAACAAACCTGCGTTGTCATATTATTATAGACAACTCTGGCTCTATGCATTTTCCAGAGCAAAAGGAGTTTGACATTAACAAGCTCAACAAGATTAATTTTGCCGTACTAGCTTCGGCAGTTTTAATGCAGCTTTTAAAAAAACAACGTGATGCAGTGGGTTTAAGTATTTATGATGAAAAATATGCTTATTATGCCCCTGAGAAAACAAGCGAGAGACATCATAAATTACTATTACATCAATTGGAACAGCTAACGGTTAGCAAACCTCGAACAAAAACTAACACGTATAAAGTAATTCACGAAATTGCTAAAAATTTAAAACGCCGTTCTTTAGTAATACTATTCACCGATATGTTTCAACCTGATATTGATCAAGAAAAACTTTTTGAAGCATTACAGCATCTAAAATTTAATAAACATGAGGTTATTTTGTTTCATATTTACGATAAATCTCTCGAAAAATCTTTTGATTTTGAAAATACAGCAAGTCAATTTGTAGATATTGAAACAAATGAAAAAATAAATTTATTTGCCGATCAAATAAAAACAAACTATCAAGAAAAAATGCAAGTTTTCTATAACAAACTAAAAACAAATACCTTAAAATACAAAATAAATTACGTTCCTGTAGCTATACAAAATGATTTCAAACAAGTAATTAAAACTTTTTTACAAAACAGGAATTAATTTTTAAAAAATGTTTTGGTATTAAAAAAAAGTGTTTTATATTTGCACTCGCTTTAAGCAACGGTCTGGTAGTTCAGCTGGTTAGAATACCTGCCTGTCACGCAGGGGGTCGCGGGTTCGAGTCCCGTCCAGACCGCAAAAAGTCAACAAAAACGCTTTATAAAAAGCGTTTTTTTGGCTTTAATATTTTTAGTTGTGTTGTTTTGGTATTTTACTTATAAAATACCAGGTTTATAGTTAAACCAATGGAAAGCGTCCACTTTTGTGGAGGCTTTTTTTATGTTTTAGAAAAAACAAAAACATCATACTAAATCTGACTCAACAGCTAGCACTAATAAAACATCTATTTTTTAGCATCCGAGCAAAAGTTTCCCTTACAATATGCGAATTCCTTCCAAATCAACAGAGCCTGAATCACGTTAGGGTGACGTTCGTTACTTTTAACTTTGCTACTTTACAAACTTTTAACCTATTACCCATTTTTCACCCGAACCAACTCCGCCAAAATACTAATAGCAATCTCTTCTGGAGTTTTACTATGAATTTTTAGACCTATGGGAGCGTGAATAGTACTAATTTCATCTTGATTATAACCCTCAGACTTCAAAACCGAAAACATCGTGTTTATTTTAGCTTGAGAACCTAAAACACCTATGTATTTAGGATTTGTTTTAATAAATTGCGCTAATATTAATTTATCGGCTACATAGCTATTCGTCATAATAACAATATAAGCTTGCTTATTTATACTTACATAAGGCAACACATCATCATAAGATAGTATTGTTTTATAGTCTGTAAAAGTATTTTGTTCAAAGGTATTTAACCTATCACGGTTATCAAATAAATGAATTGTAAAATCTAAATTACAAGCCAATTTAGATAAGGCAAAGCCTACATGTCCTGCGCCAAAAATATATAACTGTTCCTTAGAAAATAGTTGCTCTTGATAACTCCAATCATTAGCCGTAGTTTCCCATTTATAGTTAAAATTTACTTTTTTATTTTCCAATGAAAAACCGTTATTAGTAATATTTAGCAATCCTTTAGCTGAAATCATTTTTTCAATCACAGCAAGTTCTTTTTCGCCTAGAAAACAAAACAAAACCGTTTGTTCTCCACTACAAATCATCCCAGAACCGTCTTGCACTTTTCCTTTGTGAATTTGTTTCTTATAAAAGGGTTTAAATGCCGTTTGAAGCATTGTTTTTGCTTCTTCAACCAATTGATGTTCCATAACACCACCACCTATAGAACCCCAAATTTCATTTGGAGTAACAAGCATTTTAAACCCTTGCCTTCCTGGTGAGCTACCTATACTATCAACTACAAGTAGTAAAACAGCATTTACTTGAGTTGTTTTTTGTATTAATGTTTTCCAAAATTGCATAAATCACTTCATTATAATATTCGCAAAAATAGCTATTATTTAACTTTTTCATTCTATTTAATGATTTTTTATATGTAAAAAATTGATTTTTAGACAAATACATTAAAAATACATTTTTATCTTTTTTTTCATTTTATGATATTTATCATATTTTTTAATCATAAAATGTTAGAAATTTGCATAATATTAACAATTAAATAGTAACTAATTAATCAATTTAAATATTTTATTATGAAACTATATTATGGAATTTTAGCCTTAGTTTTTGCAACACTAGTATCTTGTGGTGGCGAAACAAAAACAGAAACAGCAGCTCCTGCTAAAAAAACAACAGCAGCTCCTGCTAAACAAGCACATCACGGACAAGCCGCTGTAAAAGCAGGAAAAGGTGAAGATGCTAATGTACTACAAGTAGCGATGTCATTACCAGACTTTAAAACATTAGTGGCAGCTGTACAAGCAGCAGGCGTAGAAGATGCTTTAGTAAATGCAGGGCCACTTACGGTATTTGCTCCAGTAAATGGTGCTTTTGACAAACTGCCAAAAGGAACAGTAGAGACTTTACTAAAACCTGAAAATAAAACAAAATTAGGTTTTATCCTTAAAAATCACGTTGCTCCTGCAAATTACGGAGTTAAACAATTAAAAAAAGAAGCTAAAAAAGGACGTAAACTTTATATGGCTTCTGGTAAATATTTAACCGTAGAAAACAAAGATGGTAAGATCTATGTAGGTGGAGCACCTATTCTAAAAACTGTAAAAGTAAGTAACGGTTGGATTCATGTAATAGACCAAGTACTTGTGCCTTCTGATAAATAAAAAAATATAATCAAATTAATTAATCTAAATAAAAAAGAATGAAACTAAAATTTTTAACCATAGTAGCCTTAGGTGCTTTATTAATGACCAGTTGTGGTGGTGATACTAAAAAAGAAGACAACACTTCAAAAACTCCTGCTAAACAAGAAGTAAAAAAAGAAACACCAAAGCCAGCGGCAACTGATACTAAAATAGATTTGGATGCACCAACACTTGACAAACAAGGAATAGGTCGCTTTAAAGATGTAAAGATAGCTGAAAAAATAGACGATGCTATGGCTGAAAAAGGACATCAAATATTTAAAACAAACTGTACAGCGTGTCATAAGTTTAAAAAACGTTATGTAGGTCCTGCCCTTAAAGGTGTTACCAAAATACGTTCTGCTGCTTGGATTATGAATATGGTAACCAATGCTAAAGAAATGCTAGAGAAAGACCCTATAGCTAAAGCATTAATTACAGAATATCACGCACCAATGGCACAGCAAAATTTAACAGATGAGCAAGTACGTGCTTTGTATGAATACTTAAGAACAAAATAAAAAATAGTAACAACAATTAATTTATATCAATATGAAAACAATTTTTAAATTTTTAGCTGCATTTGTAGTAACCGCTTCGTTTTTTGCAAGCTGTGCGCCTACTACAGCTAGTAAGGAAACACGCGGAAACGCAAAAGGAGCTATTGCTGGTTCTGCAGCAGAACGAGTATATGTAGCACCAGGAGAGCATGATTCGCATTATGCATTTATCTCTGGTGGGTTTAGTGGACAGTTAGCTGTTTATGGTTTACCTTCTGGTCGTTTATTTAGAGTAATCCCTGTGTTCTCGCAAGATCCTGAAAAATCTTATGGGTACAGTGAAGAAAGTAAACCTATGCTTATGACCTCTCATGGTTTTGTACCTTGGGGAGATTCACACCATCCAGATATTTCACAAACTAATGGTTCTGTAGATGGGCGTTGGGTGTTTATCAATGAAAATAATACACCACGTATCGCAAGAATTTCTTTAAAAACTTTTGAAACTGAAGAAATTATTGAAATTCCTAATTCAGCAGGAAACCACTCTTCATCTTTTGTAACCGAAAATTCTGAATATGTAGTGGCAGGTACACGTTTTGCTGTACCATTCCCACAACGTGATATGGCTATTAAAGATTTAAAGGGAAACTTTAGCGGTGCATTATCATTCTTGAAAATAGATAAAGAAACTGGTCATATGAATATCGCATTCCAAATAAAAATGCCTGGCTTTAACTATGACTTATCTCACCCAGGACGTGGAAAATCTCACGGATGGTTCTTCTTCTCTACTTATAATACAGAAGAAGCAAACTCTT
>CAYPAK010000007.1:0-2717 GCA_964408665.1 uncultured Flavobacteriaceae bacterium
GCGTTAGGGATTGAGGCTTTGTTGGAGCTCTTTGCTTGCTTTTTTTAGCAAGTAAAAGCAACTGCCGAAAGCCCGACCACGAGGCTATTTTTTATAGCCGTGTGGTAACGCCCAAATAAAATGGTGTGCATTACGCAACCTTTTAAGATTTTAAACATCTTATAGATATATAACACACTTATAATGAGTATTATGAAGAAAATATTATTAGTAATTACTGTTTCTTTTTTACTAACAGCTTGCCCTAGTCCTCCTTGTGATATTGTAGATTATGGAACTATATCTCAAGAAATATTAGATTTATTGCCCTACGAAAACCAAGAGACTTATAGCTTTAAGAATAGTGGAGGATTAATTGTTAATTTTACTTGTGAACGCTATCAAGAGGTAGGAACTTTTGGTTGTGAAGATTACGGAGCTACAGGGGCTACATCGGAACATGATACGGTTAAACTTGACGCTACATATCCTGAATTTCATATTGATTTTGAGACTAATAAAAGTATAGATGAAGATGATATTACGCACTATATTATATCAGGAAGAATACAGTATGCGCAATCGTTTAATATACCTACTCCTAATGAGAATTACGGATATGAACAGGTAAGTACAGTTACTATAAATGGTAATGATTATAATGATGTGTACAAAATACCTACTAGAAATAATAATTCTAACAATACAGTATATGTAGATACCATTTATTACAATACAACAAAAGGTATTTTAAAATTAAAAATGTCTAATAATGAATATTATGATATCAATGAATAGATTAGCTTCTTTTGCTTTAGTTTTTTCGGTTTTATTTTTAGTAATCTCGTGTGGTGATGATGATTTACCTCAAAATCCTATTGATCCATCTAGTATGGAATGGTTTTTTCAAGAAAATGTAGGAGCAAATTTTATCATGCATGATGATAACGGTATTGCAAATGAATTTATATTAGAAGAAAGTATTGGTGCTAATTCTCAAAATGGGTACCAAACTAATGGATTAGATGCTGACTTGTCTAAAATAAATTACTATTATCAAGACTTTAGTGACACTTATTTTAGTGGACTTAAACTAGGAGTGCGTAGCAGCTATGGTAGTTATGGAGATACATTTACTATAAGTATTAACGAGGTAGATTTTGCAATAGATTTAAACGAAGCATTAGTTACAAGTGTTCATTTCGAAAGTACTTATTTAGCTTATTCTGAGACTGACGAAGGCTATGAAAATAATGAAGAACCAATATATTCTACGGTAACATTTTTAGAAAATGCGTTGATAGATGGTGTTAATTATGATGAAGTTATGCATATTCAATATAATGACTTTATAGCTAGCAACACAGACTACACCATAAAAGAAATCTATTTGGCAAAACAATTTGGACTAATACAATATGTATATAATAATGGTGTAGTCTGTCACAGAAACTAAAATTTATTTCTTCAAAAATGCTTTAAAAGATTGCCAATAACCTATATAACCTTGGTTAGAATACCATAAGGCTTTAGAGCCATGAGTTCCTGCTTCTTTGGGTTCATATACATTTAGGTAACTTGGTGAAATCAGTTTACACATTGTTTTTATTTTAGGCACTTCTTCTTTAGTTCCTGTTACGTAAACGGGTTTATCAAAACCTGCTAAGTTTTGCATAATACTAACACCTTGAAAGTACTCTCCAGGACTGAAAGCTGCTACTTTTTTTACCTTTGCGTTTTTATTAGCAATAAGCATAACTAGTGTAGCCGAGTAAGAAGAGCCTACAATGATAATGGGTTTTTTGTTATTTAACTCATACGTAAAGTCTATCGCTGCAAAAATATCTGCTTTGGCATCTAAATATTCCGTTGATAGCCCTTTTTCTTTAGCGCGTTTGGCTGTTTCATTAATAATGCCATTTACTTTTCCTCCTGAGCGCTGATCTAAAGCTACACAATTATAACCCATAAGCAGCAATTCTCTTACGGTATTATTATATTCACCTCGACTATAACCTGCTTGATGACATAGTAGTATGTAAGGGTTTTTAGGATTTGTGGTATAGACATCTGCGGTGATTAGCAAGCTGTCTATTGCAGCAAATTGTACAATATTTTTTGTTCTTGTTCCATCATTTTTAAATACCATACCTGCTATTATTTCCTCATATTTTGGGAATCTGTTTAGCGAATCTTTTACAGCGTTTGGTAGTCTGTCAAAATCAATATTTTTATCCATATTGATAGTGTCATTATTTACTACTGTTGTAGCAGTTGTTTCTTTAGTCGTAGTATCAGTATTTACTTTGTTTGCACAAGCATAGCTTAATAATAAAATGCTTGTAAGTAATAGTGTTTTTTTCATATCATTTATTTTTTAAATTTCAGACCACTTCTGCGACTACAAATGTACTGCCTCCAATGAAAATAACATCGTTTTTAGTTGCTTTTTTTCTTGCTAATTTCAATGCAGCTGTAACGCTTGCTTCTGAAAAGTAGTTTAGCTTTAATTTTGTGGCTATTTTTTCTAATGTATTAAGTTTCATAGCGCGAGGTACATCAGGTTCGCAGAGGTAATATATTGCATTCTGAGGAAATAGGCTAATTATATTTTCCACATCTTTATCATTAACAAATCCCAAAACAAGGTGTAAATTGTTATATTGTTGTTTTTTTAATTGTTCAATTACTAGCTGTAATCCTGCTTCATTATGTGCTGTATCGCAAATGGTTAATGG
>CAYPAK010000007.1:2817-4714 GCA_964408665.1 uncultured Flavobacteriaceae bacterium
TGCTTTTTCTTGAAATATAGCTTTAGTTTCGGGAGTAAATTCGCCAATAACTACAGGTGTATTAGCTTTAATAATTCCAGCTTTTTCAAAGGCTATTTTAGCAAGTGTGTCGCCTAACATTTGCGTGTGGTCTTTGCTTATATTAGTAATAATACTCAACTCAGGTTGTATAATATTAGTAGAATCTAGTCTACCACCAAGACCTACTTCTATAATAGCTATATCTACATGCTGCTTAGCGAAATGTTCAAAAGCAAGTCCAACAGTCATTTCAAAAAATGATAGTTGATTTGCTGCTAAAAAAGTTTTATTGCGTTTAATAAAATTAATCACACAATTCTTACGAATCATTACGCCATTAACCTTTATGCGTTCTCTAAAATCTTTAAGATGTGGCGAGGTATATAAACCAACTTTGTAGCCTGCTTCTTGAAAAATAGATGCTAACATATGGCTGGTAGAACCTTTTCCATTAGTTCCTCCTACGTGTATTGTTTTGAATTCTTGCTCTGGATTATTTAGGTGTTTTGCAAGCTTTAATATGTTAATTAAATCTTTCTTAAAAGCACTTTTACCTTGTTTTTGGTACATCGGTAATTGCTGAAACATCCAATTTATTGTTTCTTGATAAGTCAATGCTATGATTGTGAAAAATTATAAATTATCTTTCCTATTTGTGTAGCAGGAGCATCTGCTTTTGGCGACCATTTAGTTGCCTTTGCAGCTTTAAGCGCAGGTATTCTAAGACATTGAGCTGAATTTGTTGTTCCTTTAGGAGTATATTCGGCTTTTATTACTTTTCCAGCACGATTAACCCATATTTTTATAGCTACACGACCATACTCATTACAGTCTTGTCTTTCTTTGGGTTTAGTTAATGCGGCACGCCCTCCAAGACGGTAATTTCCATTTCCGCCGCTTCCTCCATTGCCATAATAACCTGATGCATTAGGGTCTCCATTAGGATTTCCTTTATCTCCGCCTGTAGCATCATCTCCTTCTCCAGCAGCTGCGTCTTCGCCATCATTTTCAGGGCCTCCTAATAAGCTATTTAGTGCATCATTAGTGCTTTGATCAGGTTTTGGTGGCTTTGGAGTTGCTACAACTTGTTCTTCAGGTTTTTCTTTTGGAACTTCCTTAGGCTTCGTTTCTTTAGGTTTGGTATCTGCAATTACAGGAGCATCTTCTACATCTTGAGTAATTACTTCTTCTGCAGCATCTTCTGCAGGAGGAGGTGTAGTCTCTTGTTGCTTTACAGGAGCTGTTTTTATAGGAGCTATAGGTTGTGTGTCTCCAGAACCCATATCCATAGTTCCAAAGTTTACAGCAACACCTCTATCTCCTTCAAAGATATCAGGTTCTCCCATTTTTAGCACAAAAAGTAAAAGCAACAAAAGACTATACAGTAATACTGTTAGTATAAATGATTTGCGTTTACTTTTTGTGTCTAAAAATTCCATAATTGTATTATTACAATAATTATACCAAGTATTATTTAGGTTGTACAGCAAGAATTGCTCCCCACTTGTTTTTATAAGCAATTTCCATAATACGAGTTACCTTTTCGATATTAACACCTTCTTCTGCTCTAATAATGATAGTTGGCTTACGTACGTTTGCTAATTCTTTACGTAATCTTGGCGCAAGTGAACGTAAGCTCACTTTTTCTTTATCAATATAGTATCGGTTATCTTTAGTAATACTTACCGATATATTTTGTTTATGTTCTGCTTTTCCTGATGCCTTAGGAAGTTTTAAGTCAAAAGCATCTTGAACTACATTATTTGAAGTCAGCATAAAGAATATAAGCAGTAAGAAAACGATATCAGTCATCGAAGACATACTAAATTCTGGGCTAACTTTATTTCTTCCTTTAAAATCCATAGTTCTTTAATTA
>CAYPAK010000007.1:4814-7815 GCA_964408665.1 uncultured Flavobacteriaceae bacterium
AGCTACTTCATTTTGTAATAGTAAAATCATTTCCTTTTTTTAATTTAATGTATTAACGTATTTTCTTTTTAAAAATTTTATATTCTCTTGAATTTTATAATGATTCCATAAATAATAAAACTACATAACCAGTAATAAAACCAGCAGCAGCTAACCATGTTATTTTTTTAAAGTACCATATAAAGTCTATTTTTTCCATTCCCATAGCAGCAACACCAGCTGCAGAACCAATAATAAGCATAGAGCCTCCTGTTCCTGCGGCATAAGCAATTAAATGCCAAACAGAAGCATCCATTGGAGCGCTATACATCCCCATAGAAGCTGCTACTAAAGGTACATTATCAATAATTGCAGATAGCACTCCTAATAATAGAATTACTATATTTTGATTTGGGATAGCACTATTCAAAACTTCTGCTAAGTAGCGCAATGTGCCTACTTGGTCTCCTCCAGCAGTTATACCATAGACTAAACTCTCTAAGGCTGCTACTGACATTAATATTCCTAAGAAAAATAAGATACTAGACATTTCTATTCTTGATAATGCTTTATGAGGAGAGTATAAGTGTTTACGTTCTTCGGTAAAATCTTCTTCTGGATGTATGTATTCAGAAACTAACCAAACTATACCTAAACCAAGCATCATTCCGATATATGGAGGTAAATGTGTGATAGTTTTGAAGATAGGCACAAAAATAATCATCCCTAAGCCTAAGAAAAGCATTCTAGAACTACTAAGAAGTCTATGTCCTTTTTCATCATCATCTTTTATATCTACATTGATATCGCCTTTGAAAGCAGGGAGAAAACTAGCGATAAATACAGGGACTACTACAGAAACGATAGAAGGTAATACTAAGCGTTCTACTAAATGAGCAGCAGAAACACGTTTACCTATCCACAACATTGTAGTAGTAACATCTCCAATAGGTGACCAAGCGCCTCCTGCATTTGCAGCAATTACAATTAAACCAGCAAACCAAAGTCGGGTGTTTCTATCACTAATTAATTTTCTAAGTAAGGTAATTAAAACGATTGTTGCCGTAAGATTGTCAATAATTGCAGATAAGAAAAAAGCTAAAATAGCCATAATCCACAATAAATTCTTTTTACTTTTTGCTTTAATCCATGTTTTAATGATGTCAAATCCTTTGTGTAAATCTACTATTTCTACAATGGTCATTGCACCAATTAAAAATATTAAAATTTCAGCAGTTTTACCAAAATGATGTAGCAATAAGTTATGAAAACCTTCTTGTGCTTCCTCACCACCTTTTAAGAAATTAAAGACATGACCTTCGGTATTAATTACAGAAAACCAACCTTGGTGAAAACCAACAGCTAGCAACGCCCACATTGTTGCTGCCATAAGTAAAGCAGGAACGGTTTTGTCTAACTTTAATGGGTGTTCTAGTGTTATAGCTAAATAGCCAATAACAAATAATAATATAATAACTGCACTCATAATTTTGTTTTTTTAGTTAACTATTTCTTTTTACACTAATTGTTTTAAAGCAATTTCAAATGCTGTAGCACAAATGTTAGTTTTACTACTGTTTTTAGCATGTGTTGCTATTAATGCTTTTTTAATAATAGCAGAAGTATCTTCAAAAATGGCACTATCTACCATTGGTAATTCCAATCTATTTTCCATTAAATACGCAAAAACACGTGCTATACCACAGTTAGAAATAAAATCAGGCAATAAACTTACTTGATTATCGGTGTATTCCATTATAGGACCAAAGAATATTTCTTTATCTGCAAAAGGCACATTAGCACCTGGAGAAATTACTTCTAAACCTGTTTTTATCATTTGTGAGATTTGGTCTTTAGTCACCAATCGTGATGCTGCGGCAGGAATAAATATCTCTGCTGGCAAAGTCCAAATACGTTCATTCATTTCGTTAAATGAAATCATATTCGGTGCGTTCAGTTTGTTACCGTCTTTAGCCAAGAATAAGGCTTTCATTTCCGCTAAACTAAAACCATCTTCATTGATTAAACCACCATCTCTATCTATAATACCTACTACTTTTACACCAAGTTGTGTTAGGTAATAAGCAGCTCCAGAAGCCACATTACCAAAACCTTGCACAATGGCACGTTTTCCTTTTATAGAGCCACCGTAAATATCATAATAATGACGTACGGCCTCCACAACGCCATATCCTGTAAGCATATCTGCTACGGTATATTTGCGTGATAAATCAGGAGAGTATTTTTCGTCTTCTATGACTTTGATTACTCCCATACGAAGCTGACCAATACGATTTATTTTCTCTGCTTCTGTAGGTTTAAAGTGTCCATTAAAAATTCCTTCTTGCGGATGCCAAACACCACAGTTTTCAGTGATAGGTATTACATCGTGTATTTCATCTACATTTAAATCACCTCCTGTTCCGTAATAATGTTTTAATAATGGTGTTACAGCTTTATACCAACGCTCCAAAACGCCACGTTTTCTAGGGTCATTCGGGTCAAAGTTTATTCCAGATTTGGCGCCTCCAATAGCAGGCCCCGAAACGGTAAATTTAACTTCCATTGTTTTAGCAAGCGAAAGCACTTCATTTTTATCTAACCCTTTGCGCATGCGCGTTCCTCCACCTGCAGCGCCTCCTCGTAATGAGTTTATAACAGTCCAGCCTTCGGCTTCGGTTTTAGTATCTTTCCAATGAAAAACAATTTCGGGTTGTTTTTCTTCGTATTTTTTAAGTAATTCTTTCATTATTTTTGGATAGTTTTCTCTAGTTACAAAGATATATTTTTATTTGGATAATAAAAATCAAATTTCAGGATAAAATACCACTCCGCTACTGTGATCTTTTGTTGCTCCTGTAACTGTTTTGAGACAGTTTACTTGATTTTCATTGCGTAGAAATCCTAAAAAAGCAAAAATTAAGGCTTCTTTATAGTCGATAATACGCTTGTTTGGAATATGTATTTTATTGCTACTAACAGCTTGAAGTGCTGTTATCAAAAAAGTATTAAATGCGCCTCC